>CAJAYZ010000093.1 GCA_903949225.1 uncultured Planctomycetaceae bacterium | reverse complement strand
GTTGAGCTCGCCGGTGACCGGCCCTTGGAAGTCGGCCGGCACTTCCACTTCCATCTTCATGATCGGCTCGAGAAGGACGGGCTTCGTGTTGAGGAAGGCCTCACGGAAGCCGGCCCGGGCGCAGATCTGGAAGGCCATGTCGGAGGAGTCGACGTCGTGGTAGGAGCCGTCTTCGAGCGTCGCCTTCACGCCGACGATCGGGAAGCCGGCGATCGGCCCCTTGCTGAGCACGGAGCGGAAGCCCTTCTCCACCGACGGGATGTACTCGCGCGGCACGCGGCCGCCGATGACGGCATCCTCGAAGATGAAGTTCTCGGGCTCCTCCTCGGGGAGGGGCTCGAGATGGCCGACGATGTGGGCGTATTGGCCCGAGCCGCCGGTCTGCTTCTTGTGCTTGTAGTCGTACGGGGTGCCCCTCGTCGGTGCCTCGCGGTAGCTCACCTTCGGCGCCCCGACGGCCACTTCCACCTTGAACTCACGCTTGATCCGCTCGACGTAAATGTCGAGATGGAGCTCGCCCATCCCGGCGATGAGGGTCTCGCCGGTTTCCTCGTCGGTGCTCATCCGGAAGGTGGGATCCTCGCGGGTGAACCGCTGCAGTGCCTTGCCGAGCTTGTCGAGGCCGTCGCGGTTGACCGGGGTGATGGCCATCTTGATGACCGGCTCCGGCACGAACATGCTCTCGAGCGTGCAGTACTTCTGGTCGGTGGCGTAGGTGTCACCGGAGGCCGCATCGACGCCCATGACGGCGACGATGTCGCCGGCATCGGCCGAGTCGACTTCCTCACGCTTGTCGGCATGCATCCGCACGATCCGGCTGAAGCGCTGCTTCTGGCTCGTGCGCTGGTTGATGTAGGCCTCGCCCTTCTTGATCGAGCCCTGGTAGATCCGCATGAAGGTCAGCTGACCGTAGGGATCGTCGACGATCTTGAAGGCCATCGCCACCAGCGGCTTGGTCGGATCGGGAATGAGATCGAACGCCTCGTCGGGCTTGTCCCACTTCTTGGCGATCACCTTCCGCTCCAGCGGGCTGGGGAGGTAGCGAACGACGGCGTCGAGGAGCGTCTGCACGCCCTTGTTTTTGTAGGCCGAGCCGCAGAACACCGGGGTGATGCTTTGGCTCTGCATGGCCGCCTTCACGATCGCATGGATCTCGTCGTCGGTGGGCTGCTCTTCGGAGAGGAGCTTTTCCATGAGGCTGTCGGAATACATCGCCAGCGCCTCGAGCATCGCGTGGCGGGCTTCCTTGGCGGCTGCCTCGAGATTGGCGGGGATCTTCTCGCGGCGAACGCTCTCGCCGTTGTCGCCGTCGAAGTAGCAAGCCTCCATCGCCACGAGGTCGATGACGCCCTCGAGCTTGTCTTCCTTGCCGATCGGGATCTGCATCGGCACCGGATCGGCGCCGAGCTTGTCCTTGAGTTGCTTGACGACGCGGTCGTAGTTGGCGCCGGTGCGGTCCATCTTGTTGACGAACGCCAGACGGGGCACCTTGTAGCGCTTCATCTGCCGGTCGACCGTCATCGACTGGCTCTGCACGCCGCCGACGGCGCAGAGCACGAGGATCGCCCCGTCGAGCACGCGCAACGATCGCTCCACCTCGACGGTGAAATCGACGTGGCCCGGGGTGTCGATGAGGTTGATGTCGCAGTCGTGCCACTTCACGCTCGTGGCGGCACTGGTGATCGTGATCCCGCGCTCCCGCTCGAGATCCATGTAGTCCATCGTGGCGCCGTCACCGCCGCCCTTCACTTCCTGGATGCGATGGATGCGACCGGCGTAATAGAGGATGCGCTCGGAAAGGGTCGTCTTGCCGGAGTCGATGTGGGCGGAAATGCCCATGTTGCGGAGCTTGGACAGATCCATGGGACCGGTGCACCTGCGGGAGGATTGGGGAACGGAAGGAAACGGTGGGGCGGGGGTCCGGCGGAAGGAAACCCCGCCGGGGTCGTCCTGGCGGCGCCGAGGAAGAACTAGGGAATATACTCTTGCCCACTCGATCGTGACAGGTGACCAGTTCCACCACGGGCGAGGTGTTTCTTGCCATAGTTTCGGCCCGCAGCCGCCGATTTTTTCGGCCGGGAGATTGCTGATGACCGCCGCCGGCCCCTCTTCCCCCCCCAATCCCTCCGATCCCGCCGCCCCGGCGCCCGACCACGGCCCTTCCCACCCCTGGGAAACGTGCGTCTGGCCGCTGGCCGCCTTCCTCGCTCTGGGCGCCCTCGAGCCGGCTCCCTCCGGCGGCGGCCTCGCCGGGAGCCTGGGGATCCCGATGTCGGCCTATCCGGCCATCTATGCCCTCCGCCTCGCCGTCACCCTCGGCCTCCTCGCCTGGCAGTGGCCGGCGATCCGGGGCTGGATCGGCCGCGCCAGCTGGTGGCCGGCGCTCCTCGGCCTCCTCCTGGTGATCCCCTGGGTCGTCCTCGCCACCCTCCAGCGCGACGCCGGCTGGGCGGGCTGGGCCGGCGGCACGGGGGAACGCGCCGCCTTCAATCCCTTCG
>CAJAYZ010000092.1 GCA_903949225.1 uncultured Planctomycetaceae bacterium | reverse complement strand
CGTCCGTTCGCCGTCGCCGCCCTGCTGGCCGCGGGTCTCGTGCTCTCATCCGTGCCCGCTAGCGCCCAGGCTCCGGCCTGGAAGGATCTCTTTAAGGATGGATCGCTCGACGGCTTCCAGATCGTCAGCGGCAGCGCGACCTACAAAGTGGTCGACGGCGTCCTCGTCGGGACGACGACCGAAGGGAGCCCGAATACCTTCCTCGCCACGAATGACCCGCTCAAGGACTTCGAGCTCGAGTTCGAGGTCAAGGTCGACGACGAGCTCAACTCCGGCGTCCAGGTTCGCAGCCATCTGGCCAAGGAAGGGGAGAAGCCGGAGGGGGCCGGTGGCCCGCTGCCGGCCGGCCGCCTCTACGGGCCGCAGTGCGAGATCTCGATCGACGGTCACGCCGGCAACTTCTACGACGAGGCCCGCCGTGGCGTGTGGTGGAGCGGGCTGACCAGCACCGACGCGATCCGCACCGACGCCGCCAAGGCAGCCTTCAAGAAGGGGGAGTGGAACAGCTACCGGATCGTCGTCGTCGGCGACCACTTTCAGAGCTGGATCAACGGCGTCCCCACGGCCGACTTCCGCCAGCCGCACGATCCCGAGGGGCACATCGGCTTCCAGGTGCACGGCATCGCCAAGGGGACGGGCCCCTATTCCGTCCGCTGGCGAAGCGTCCGCCTCAAAAACCTCAACTGACCCCTCGACGCGCACCGGACGCCATGGCACGACACCCGCCCCGGGCCCCATCTGCCAAGCCCAGTCGCAGGCCCGATCCCCAGCCAAAGCCTGCCGCCGCCGCTGCCGCGAAGCGGGCGGCCGATGGCGGGCTCGTCGTCGGGCCGGGCCCGAACCACCGCACCGTCCGCGACGCCCAAGGGCGGGTGGTCGCGGCGCCGGAGGATTGGGTGCTCCTCGAGCCTGGCGATGCGGCGCTGACGCGCCGCGTCAAGGCGGCCGGGGACCATTGGCTGATGCAAGAGAAGCAGGGAAGGCGCACGTTCTCGCGCGGCGTCTGGGCCCCGGAGGCGACGGTGGAGCGGATCCGCCACGAGCTCGTCGCCGAGCGGTCGACCGAGGCGTGGGCGAAGAAGCAGGCCTCAGCGCTCAAACGCCGCGAAGCGGATCAGGCTGAATATGTCGACGACTTTCTTTCGGCTGTGATCGCGTTCCTCGCCTTCCATCCTACCTACGGCGATCGGGCCCTGAAGCTCGCGCGGGCCGTGACCACCCACGCCACGCCGGTCGGCAGTGGCACCGTGGCCCGCACCGAGCGGATCCCGATCGAACGCCGCGCGGAGGCGGCGGTGATCGCCTGGCTGAGGCACCAGACGACTGGCTACGACCAGATGAAGATCGCCCGGGTGAAGGGGAAGCGGCGCGAAGTGCGACGGATGCTCGCCGAGCGGTCGCGCGAGTTGCTCGGCCGCTATCGCTCGGGGGCCCCGATTCCGCCGGGGTGTCCGCTGTCGAAGGCGATCGCCGCGATCACCGGGTGACACCGCTTCGATGCACCCGGCACGCCTCCCCCCCGACGATCTCCTCCGCGATTGCGACGAGACGCGCACGAAGCGGAGCGGCCCCGGCGGCCAGCACCGCAACAAGGTGGAGACCGCGGTGATCCTCCGCCACCGGGTGAGCGGCGTCTCAGCCGAGGCCTCGGAGCGGCGCAGCCAGGCCGACAACCGTCGCGTGGCCCTCTTCCGGTTGCGGCTCAGGCTGGCGCTGGTCCAACGCGAGCCCCCCGAGCCCCAGCCGTCGCCGCTGTGGCAGTCGCGCCGCCGTGACGGCAGGCTCCTGATCAGCGTCGATCACGATGACTACCCGGCGATGGTCGCCGAGGCCCTCGATCGAATCGTGGCCAATGGCCTCGACATGCCGGCGGCCGCTGCCGCGCTCGGCATTTCCCCGTCGCAGCTTGTCCGGCTCCTGGAAAAAGAGCCGGCGGCCCTCGGGGCGCTCAATCGCCTCCGAGGCGGTGCCGGCCTGAAGCCGCTGCGGTGAATCGCCTGGCGGGCGTCGGTCAGGGCCCGGGTGGGGCCGAGAGATCCGGCCCCGGAGGAACGTTCTCCGGCTGCCAGTGGCCATGCATCGCTGCCTGCCCCGACGGAAGATCGGTAAGTTGCACCTCGAGGCCATCGGCGAGGCGCCTGGCAAACAGATTCCGCACCCGCCCACCGCCGGGAGATTCGCGGTGCGAGCCGAAGAGAAGCCACATGCCGTCGGGGGACGGCCGGGGATGGTAGTGGAGCGTGCCGGGGGATGACGTCGTCAGCCGCACGGGCGCATCCCCTTCCCCGACTCCCACCTCAAACAGCTCGACGGTGTCGCGGACGCCATCCCGGCCCGCAACGCGTGCCGTGAAGTACACCTTCCGACCATCATGCGACCAGACCGGCACGTCGCTCGATCCTCCGTGGAAGTCGGGGACATCGAGAAACTCCATCACGCCCCGATAGCCATTGCGGTTACCGATCTTCCTCAAGCCCGTGCCGTCGGCACGGACGACGTGCGGATGGCAGTCGTAGTGCTCCCCCGACACGAACAGGAGCCATTGGCCGTCAGGGGACCAGGTCGGCGCGAAATTGAATGGATGCCCGGTGTCGATCTTCGCCCGGTTGGCACCGGCGGCATCGGCGAGCCACACCTGGTAGTTGTCGTGATAGGCAATCCGCCTGCCGTCCGGGGATCCGGAGAATCCGTAGGAAAAACCGGTTGAGTCACGGGCGAGATCGGTCTTGTGCCTGCCGTCACGATCCATTGCAAACGGCTTCGAGATCCCGTCGATGAGCGCCGTGAACCCGAGCCGGTTCGGGTCGCCCGGCCAGGGAAAGACGCCGGTGTTGTAGAAGCTCACCCGTTCGACAGCGGTGACATTGTCGGTCCGGCCGGTAGCGAGATCGAGCAGGTGGGTGTCATAGAGCCAGTCACCCGCACGGAAGCGGAACGTCTTGTGCTCCTCCTCGAAGCGGGCGTTGGCTTCGCTCTCCCACGCCCGACCGATGATTACGGTCTTCCCGTCGGGGAACCAGCCGACGAACTGCGTCCAGCTGCCCGGTTCGTCGGTGAGATCGGCCGCGAGCATGACCGGCCGGCTTCCCGGCATGAGGAGCATCGCCCGGCCGGTGGCGACGTTGGCCAGCCGCCCTCCCGGCAGTGCCGTGGCGTGCTGGGTGTAGCCGATGGCCCGGGAAGGGATCGCCACCGGGCTCTCCGGCTGGGCAGCACGAGCGGGAAGCGCCGCGGCGAAAAGGGCGTAGAGAATCCCGGCGAATCTTCGCATGGATGTTCTTCTCCCCCGAGGGTCGAGCGTCGACGTGAGTCTAGCAGCCCCACCCGCTACCCACCTGCTAAGATCATCTCCCCCGAAGGAACGGTTTCGGCAGGGGCTAGGCAGCCAGTCAGACAGGCCTGAGAGCCCCTGCCCCAAGCACGCTTTTGAGGCACCCGTGGCACGTCGCAAGACCGGATCGGACACGCAGCAGGCACTCTTTGCGGACGATCCGGCGCCGGCCGCGGCGCCGCCTCCGGCCGCTGACGCGGCAGCGGATCCGGCCGCAGTTCCCGCCGCCACGTGCCATCGTCATTGGCTCGACCCCCGCTGCGGAATCCTCGCCTCGGCGGCCGACTGGCTGCTGGCCGAGGCCCGCAGCGCCTGCAGCGACGGCCGCGGCCGAGAAGATGCCGAGAGCGATGACCGAATCG
>CAJAYZ010000091.1 GCA_903949225.1 uncultured Planctomycetaceae bacterium | reverse complement strand
CCGATGGCGGCGTCGCCCCGGATCATGCTCCCCACGCCGGGGCCTCGGCCCCACAAACCAAGTCAGAAGCTGAAAAGATCTCCGGTGCGATCCGCACCGACGTCATTCTCTCGGCCGAGATCATCGTGATCACCCTCGGCGTCGTGGCGGGGCAGTCGCTCGGGATACAGCTGGGGGTGCTCGTCTCCGTCGCCCTGATGATGACCGTCGGCGTCTACGGCGTCGTCGCGGGGATCGTGAGGCTCGACGATCTGGGCTTGGCGCTGGCGCTGCGTGGCTCGAAGGGGGTGCGGGCGATCGGGCGGGGAATCCTCGCCGCCGCTCCGTGGTTGCTCCGCAGCTTATCGGTGGCAGGGACGGCCGCGATGTTCCTTGTCGGTGGCGGGATCATCGCCCACGGCATCCCGGCGATCCATGAGATCACGGCGATCACGTCAGCGCTCGGGGGTCACGGGGCGGCGCATGAGGCTGCCGGACACACCGCCTGGTGGGGCATCCTCGCCTCGAAGCTCGCCGATGGACTTGTCGGCATCCTCGCAGGGGCCCTCGCCGTGGCAGTGGTCGCCATCGGCACCCGAGTCACGGGGCGCCGGGGAGAACCTTCGCATCTCTGACCGCCGCCGGGGCCACGCCAGCGACCGGCGCGAGCGAAAACCGCACCCGGACCTCGGGGTGGGTCGTGTAGAGCCGATGCCGCGTGCCGTCGGGAACGAGGATCGAGCTGCTCGTGCCGGGATGGGCGTCGTCGACCGGCACGATCGGATTGCGAGCGTATTTCGTCCAGTGGACGAGGTCGTCGCTCCGCGCGATGCAGGTGCACCACCGCCCCCGTTCCCCCAGGGCACTGGCATGGTAGTAGGCGTAATACCGGCCGCGGTGCTTGACGATCTGATCGACGGCGATCATCCGCGAGTCGTAATGGTCGGGCCCGAGGGGGATGACCGGCTCATCGGTGACATTCGTGAACGTGACGAGGTCGAGCGATGTCGCCACCCAGATCCCTTGATCGGCGCGCTCGTAGAACAGCCACCACACGCCTTTCTCATGCCACACCGCCGGCGTGCCGCGCGGCCCCTCGGGAATCGGGGCTCCCGTAGCCAAGCGGATGTCGAGCGGCCCGCGCTCATCCCAGGAAAGGCCGTCGGAGGAGACGAGGAGGTGAGCGATGTCCCCCTCCCCTTCGGCAAACATCACCAAGCGGCCCGCGTCGCGAACGACACACATGTCCTCGATCCAGTCGCCCTGAACGAGCGGCCCGGCCGGATCGCGCGTCCAGTTGAGGCCGTCGGTGCTCGAGGCGTGGCCGAGGAGGCGGAGCGGGCTTTGGTCGTCGTTGTAGCCGGTGTACCAAAGCCGCCAGCGGTCGGGCCCTTCGCGACGGATCCAGCCGCGCTCGCGGATGTTTTTATCCCACGCTCCGTCGCCACCACCGGCAAACAGCGGCACCGAAGAGGCGGGGCCGAAGTCGACAAGCTCGGTGGGAAAGTCTGCAGCCTCGTCGGCCTGGGAGGGAGCTGCCACGAACAAGGCGCCCGAAGCGACGAGAAAGACGAAGGCAACGCATGTCTGGGATAAGCGCGTGATCATGGTGGGGTGATGATACTTGGATTTCCCGCCCCACGATTGCCCCACATCTGCGGCCTGGAGCTTCGTTCTGGCCGGGACTGGGGAAGCCTCAAGACCCCGGGCCTGTGGGTGATCCATCGGCGGGGCCGGCAAAAGTTTCGTCGTTCGTCGGAGGAACCTCCTCTCTCCTCAAGCGTTCGCCGATCCCCGCCTCGCCTGTGCAGTGGCAAGAAAGGGCACTCCGCAACACTTGCTGGCGAGGGGTCGCCCGTGTTCCGAGAGCCGGCCTCGCCGGTCAGCGCAGCCCGGAGGGCGAAAGCGCAAGCGGCGCGGAGAGAGCGGCGGCCATGGAT
>CAJAYZ010000090.1 GCA_903949225.1 uncultured Planctomycetaceae bacterium | reverse complement strand
GGATAACCCGTCACCCTCGGCGAATCGGATCCGAGAGAGGGCCAGTTGCAGCGCGGCGACGACGGAGGTCGGCGCGGCGGCGATAGCGACGTTGTCGCCGGTGCCGGGCTCGTAGAACGAGCGTCCGACCCCCGTCTCGACGACGAAGCGGACGTCGCCCCCGACGAACGCCGGGATCGTGACCTGCATCTCGCGCGTCGCGGACGCGCCGGCGGCGAGCGTGCCGTCGAAGGAGAGCGAGGCGAGCCAGCGGTCGTCGCCGACGGCGGCGTCCGACGAGAGGAACACCCGGTCGGACCAGGGGCCGTTCGCGGTGGCGGTGCCGCCGTTGGTCACCGTCCAGCGCACCGTGACGGTCTCGCCGGGGAGGGCACTGGCGGGGGCGGTGATCCCCGAGACGGCGAGATCGGCGTACGGTGCGACCGTCGAGGTGCGTGTGATCGAAGCGGCGTTGTTCGTCTCGCCGGTGCCGTCGGCGGCGTACTCGAAGAGCGTGCCGGCGGCGTCGGCGGTGACGGTCACGGCGAGTTCGCCCGCCCCGGCACTGCCGTCGGGGAGGGCGAAGGCGTATTCGCGGCCGAGCGTGCCCTCGGCGTCGAGGACGCGGCTCGTGAGGACGAGCACGTCGACGAGCGTCGCGCCGGTGGTGGTGTTGACGACGCGGACGCGATCGTACCAGCCGGCCGACGTCGCGGCGGAACCGGTATTGAGGTCGTTCCAGCGGACCGTGACGGGTCCGCCCGACTGGAGCGAGTCCTGGACGATGGCGAGGTCGCCGACACGGAGGTCGGGGTAGGCGGCGAGGGCGGAGTTCGTGGCGAGCGTGGCGGCGTTGTTTGTCTCTCCGGTGCCGTCGGCGTTGTATTCGAAGACGCTTCCGAAGGAGTCGGCGGTGACGGTGATCTCGAGATCGCCGGCGCCGTCGGGGCCGTCAGGGAGATTGAAGGAGTACTCGCGGGCGTCGCTCGCGCCGGCGGCGAGGGGGGCGGGATGGTGGAGCGAGACGTCGGCGAGGGTGGCGCCGGTGGTGGTGTTGACGACACGGACGCGGTCGTACCAGCCGCCGGCGGCCGCGGCGGAGCCGGTGTTGGCGTCGTTCCAGCGGACGGTGAGGAGGCCGCCCGACAGGAGCGAGGACTGCGCGACGGCGAGAGCGGTGACGCCGAGATCGGGATAGGGGGCGAGGGCGGAGTTCGTGGCGAGCGTGGCGGCGTTGTTGGTTTCTCCGGTGCCGTCGGCATTCGACTCGTCGATCGCGGCGTTCGAGTCGACCGTGACGGCGATCTCGAGATCGCCGGCGCCGTCGGGACCGTCGGGGAGCGTGAAGGAGTGCTCGCGTTCGAGGGCGGCGCCAGCCGCGATCGACCGGGAGTTTTCGAGCGTGGTGTCGAGGATCGCCCGGCCGGTGGTGGTGTTGACGACGCGTACACGGTCGTACCAGGTTCCCACAGTGGCGGCGGAGCCCTGGTTCGTGTCGGCCCAGCGGATCGTGATCAGACTCCCCGACTGGAGCGGCGACTGGGCGACGGAGAGTCCGGAGACGACCAGATCGACCGCCTCCACCGTGGCCGACGCGGTGAACACGTCGGCTGCCGGATCGCCGGCGGTGCCGTCGGCATTCTGATCGAGCGGGTTGCCGGCGGCATCGCGGATGTCGGGGCCGACGGAAAGGAGGTAGTCGCCGGGGCGTGTCTGCGCCGGGAAGGTGACCCGGTAGACGGTGTCGCTCACGCGGCTCACCGAGGCGGGGGCCACGGTGCCGCCGCCCGGCGTGGCGAGAGCCGCGTCGGCGGCGGTGAAGCTCGCCCCGTCGATGGGGCCGTCGAACGTGACCTCGAACGCAGTCAGACGCGACCCCACGAGTCCGGTGGGGCTCACGGCGACGATCCGCGGTCCAGTGGTGTCGATCGTGAACGACGACGTCACCGATCGGGTCATCGCGTTGCCGGCGGTGTCGGTGATGTCCGGGCCGACCTCGATCGTGTAGTCCCCTTCGGCGGCGAGGGCGGGGAAGGAGACATCGAACTCCGTGGAGTTCACACGGGTGACGGTGATCGAACCCGCATCGACGACGTCCGTGGGCGTCGTGAGGTGCACATCGGCCGCCGTGAACGTCGCCGCGTCGATCGGTTCGTTGAATTGCACGCGGAGCGACGAGACGGCCCGAT
>CAJAYZ010000089.1 GCA_903949225.1 uncultured Planctomycetaceae bacterium | reverse complement strand
GTGTGGGTGGTGAACACCGTCTGCCGGGCAACGTCGCGGACGGCGTCGTCGAAGGAGAATCCGTCGCGATCCATCCGCCCCCGCACCGCCTCGAGCGTGGCGAAGACGGAGTGGCCTTCGTTGAGGTGGTAGACGCCGGGAACGATTCCCAGGGCCCGGATCGCCCGCACGCCGCCGATCCCGAGGACGAGCTCCTGACGGATCCGGACGCGGGTGTCACCGCCGTAGAGGCGGCTGGTCAACTCACGGTCCTCCGGCGTGTTGCCGTCGACGTCGGAGTCGAGGAGATAGAGGCTCACCCGCCCCACCGCCATCTTCCACACCTTCGCCCGGATCTGCCCGGAGCGGGTGTCGATCGCCACCTGCACCTGCTGGCCGTCGGTGCCGATCGCCGGCTCGAGCGGCAAGGCCTCGACGCGCGACTGGAGGTATTCCTCGTGCTGGTAGCCGTCGATGTCGAGTTGCTGCTTGAAGTAGCCCTGCTTGTAAAAGAGCCCCACCGCCACCAGCGGGATGCCGAGGCCGCTGGCGCTCTTGATGTGATCGCCGGAGAGGACGCCGAGGCCGCCGGAATAGATCGGCACCGACTCATGGATCCCGAACTCGGCCGAGAAGTAGACCACCGGCTTCGAGCCGAGGACGCCGGCATGGACGTCGCTCCAGGTGTTCTCGGCGGCGAGATATTCCTTGAGACGCCGGTAGGCCTGATTGATCCGGCTGTAGAGGACGAGCTCCGCCGCCCGGGCCTCGAGCCGCTCCGGCGTGAACTCGGCCAGCAGCGCGATCGGGTTGTGATCGAGCTGTCGAAACCGGACCGGGTCGAGCTCTCGGAAGAGGTTCGTCACCTCCGGATGCCAGCTCCACCACAGGTTGCGGGCCAGCGCCTGGCACTTGTCGTAGAGGTTTTGCGGAGACAGTTCGATCAGCCGCAAGGGGCCGGGAGGAGGCCCGGAGGCGTCTTGCTTGCCGGCCGCAACGCGGCCCGACGGGGAGGGAGTGGGCGCACGGGGATCCTCAGGCTGGCTCATGATCGGCTCCGGGGCGGAGGGGACGTTCGCGGGTGGAACGAATGGGGCAGGAAGAACGAGGTGGGCACCAGCCAGAAGGATCCGGAGTATAGCTCCGCGACCGGGCGGGTGAAGCACTCCCCTCGGGGAAGGCATACTCTTGTTCCATGTTCACCCACGATCCACGACGTCCAGATGACGATGCGCTCGCGGCCCTCCGTGCCGACTTGGTCGGCCTGGCCATCGCGACCGACCGAGAGGGCCCGTGGCGCAGCGGCGCTTTCAACCGGCTTGCCGAGCATGGCCTGCTCGCCGGATTCATCGCCTCCGAGGATGGAGGCACCGGGGCAACGGAGCCTGCGCTCCTCGAGGCGCTCATGGCCGTGGCGTCAGCCTGTCTGACGACGGCGCTTGTGCTCACGCAGTGGGCCAGCGCCTGCAGGCTGCTCGCCACCGGCCCCGTTGATCTCCGCGACGGCCTCCTCCCTCGTCTGGCCCGCGGCGAGGAGACGGCGACTGTCGGCATCGCCCAGCTGACGACGAGCCGTCGCCACATCGGCTCCCCCGCCCTGCGGGCGGTTCGCCGGGGCACCTCGTGGTGGCTCGAAGGAACCTGCCCCTGGGTGACTGGCGCCGACTCGAGCGACAGCATCGTGACGGGCGCCGTCGCCGCCGACGGCACGCCGAGATTCTTCATCATCCCGACCTCGGCAGCCGGGCTCACGATCAGCGCGCCGATGCCGATGCTCGCCCTCTCCGGTAGTCGCACCTCGAGCGTGGCCTTCGACGGCGTCGAGCCGCGTGCCGAAATCATCTCCTCGTCTGCCTCGCCGGCCCGTGCCGGCGGACTGGCAACGAGTGCCCTGGCGATCGGCTCCACCCGGGCCTCGATCGCACTGATCGCCCACGAGGCAGCCGCCCGCCCGGCGCTCGAGCCGGTGGCCACCAGCTTCCGCCACGAGGCCGACGCACTTGCCGCCCGACTCGGCTGGCTCGCGGGGGAGGAAATCCCCGATCCGGCAGCCCGCGATGCCCTCCGCACGGCTGCCAACAGCCTCGTCGTCCGCGCGGCCCAGGCGGCGCTGACCGCCACGAAGGGGGCGGGGTTCATCGCCGGCCATCCGGCCGAACGGGGCATCCGCGAGTCGATGCTGTTTCTCGTCTGGAGTTGCCCGCAGCAAGTTGCCTCGGCGGTGATCTGCGACTTGGCCCACCTCGACGCCCCGGCGTGAGACGGGGAGGTGGGGCAAAAACGGCCTTGCCCCGGTCCCCTGATTCCTGTGGAATCCGACTCCTTCCCCGGGGAGTTTTCCGGTCATGAATGCGCCGCGCACGATCCTGCTTGTGAAGCTCTCTGCCATCGGCGACGTCCTCCACGGGGTGCCGACGGCGGTGGCGATCAAGGATGCGTTTCCGGCGGCCACGGTCGGGTGGGTCGTGGAGGGGCGTTCCGCCGATGTCCTCGAGGGGCATCGGGCGATCGACCGCGTCTTCCGCCTGCCGCGGGGATGGGCCAAACGACCGGCCGAGATCATCCGCCTCCGTCGCGACCTCCGCGACTTCGCCCCCGACGTCACGATCGACATGCAGGGGCTCTTCAAGAGCGCTCTGGTCACGCTGCTCGCCGGCAGTCCGATCCGCATCGGCCACGCCCGCCCCGAGGCCCGCGAAGGCTCTTGGCTCGTCACAAACCATCCCGTTACACCGGCGGCGGCACATGTCGTCGCGCGGAATTGCGGCCTCCTCGCCCCGCTCGGCATCGGCAGCGGGTTTCCCCGGTTCGACATGCCGCGCTGGCCGCTGGCACGGGCCCGGATGGAGGCCTGGATCGAGTCGCTCGGCCCGGGATTCCCACCCGTGATCCTCAATCCCGGCGCAGGATGGCCCTCGAAGCTCTGGCCGGAGGATCGCTTCGCTGCCGTCGCCGCACGCCTGGCCGACGAGCATCGGCAACGAGTCGTCGTCGTCTGGGGGGGAGAACAAGAACGCTCGATGGCCGAACGGATCGTCGCTGCCGGCCGGGCGATCCTCGCCCCACAAACGTCTCTTCAGGAGCTCGGCGAGCTCTGCCGGCTCGCGTCGCTGGTGATCTCCTCCGACACCGGCCCCCTCCACCTCGCTGCCGCGGTCGGCACCCCCTGCGTCGGCCTGTTCGGCCCCGTGCCGGCGACGCGGAACGGGCCTTGGGGCGCGGGCCACGTCACCGTCGAGCCCCCTGCCGGGGCACGCCCGCCGTGGCACGAACGCAAGACCGACACCCACTCCATGGCCGCAATCGACGTCGCTGCCGTCGTGAACGCGGCGGCGACGCTCCTCTCCGCCGGCCTCTGCCGGGTCGCATGAGAGGGCGGGTATACTCCCGCCCATGCAGCGCAAGAAAGTCAATCCGTTCAGCGTCCTCCTCGGCATCGTGGGGATCGCCTTCACGCTCACGGCGGCCTGCTACTGCCTGTTCGTCCTCCGTGGGGTTCGGCCGGAGACGGCCCGAGCCGCGCCGCACCTCCTCGAGCGGCTCATCGACCGCTGGGGAACGACGGCGTTGATCGTGGAGCTCATCGCGCTGGCCGCGGCGACCTTCGGGTCGATCGCCTACGACGAGATCGGGCACGACGCCATCCGCCGTCGACTCCGTGACGAGCGGGAACGACTCCCGCCCCCGCCGACGAGCAACTTGGCAGACGGAGACGACAGCGACGACGCCCACGAGGCGGCCCCGTGAGCGCCGCAGCCGCGAAGCGCGTCGCGGCTCTCCGCGCGTTGATCCGCCACCACGACCGGCGTTACCACGTCGAGGCGGCACCGGAGATCACCGATCTCGAGTACGACCGGCTCGTCGACGAGCTCCGCAATCTCGAGAAGCTCCATCCCGATCTCGTCACCCCCGACAGCCCGACCCAGCGGGTCGGAGGGGAGGCCCTCGATGGCCTTGCCCCGGTGCGGCATCCGATCCCGATGCTGTCGATCGACAACACCTACTCCGCCGACGACCTCGTCGCCTGGGCGGGAAAGGTCGAGGCCCTCCTCGCTGCGGCCGGCGATCCGCGGCCGGTCGCCTGGGTTCTTGAGCTGAAGATCGACGGCGTCGCCGTGTCGCTGACTTACGATGACGGGGGCTTGGCGCTGGCAGCAACTCGCGGCAACGGCAGCGTCGGCGACGACATCACTCACAACGCACGGACGATCCGCGATCTCCCCCTGCGCCTCGACCTCGCCTCCCCGCCACCACGGATCGAGGTCCGTGGCGAGGTTTACATGGCCAACTCCGACCTCGTCCGTCTCAACGAGACACAGACGCGGGATGGCAAGCCCCCCTACGCCAACACGCGCAACGTCACCGCCGGCAGCATCCGCCTCCTTGACCCGCGCGAGTGTGCCGCCCGTCCCCTCCGCTTCTTCTGCCACGGGATCGGCGATTCCACCGGCCTGGGAATCGCCTCACAGTCGGAGCTCCAGGCCTGGGCGAGCGCCGCGGGGCTCGCCGTCGCGCCGGGGGGCGGGAGGTTCACGTCGATCGGGGCCCTCGTCGACCATGGCAACACGCTCATCGAAGAGCTCCACGCCCTCGACTTCGAGGTCGATGGCTTCGTGGTCAAAGTCGATGACTTCTCGCAGCAGCGTGAGGCGGGAACGACCTCCAAGACCCCGCGCTGGGCGATCGCGTGGAAGTTTGAGAAGTTCGAGGCCACGACGAAGCTCGCCGGGATCCGCGTCCAGGTGGGACGCGGGGGAACGGTGACGCCGGTGGCGGACCTCGAGCCGGTGGAACTCGCCGGTACGATCGTCCGCCGGGCGAGCCTCCACAACGCCGACGAGGTCGCTCGGAAAGACATCCGCACCGGCGACGTGGTCGTCGTCGAGAAGGCCGGGAAAGTGATCCCCCACGTCGTCCGCGTGGAGAAGCACCGACGCACCGGCGCGGAAGTCCCCTGGACGCCGCCGACCGTCTGCCCGGAATGTGGCACCGCCATCGTCAAGGATCTCGAGGGGGTGTTTCTCCGTTGCCCGCTGTTCGCCTGTCCGGCGCGCGTCCGGGAGCGGCTGCGATTCTTCGCCTCGCGTGGGGCGATGGACATCGAGGGGCTCGGCGACAAGCTCGTCGAGCAACTCGTGGCCACCGGGATCGTGCGCGAATACGCCGATCTCTACCGGCTCTCCGTCGGGGATCTCGTCCCCCTGGAGCGGATGGGGGAGAAATCGGCGGAGAACCTCGTCACCGCGATTGCAGAAAGCCGGACACGCGGCCTCGCCAGGGTGTTGAACGGGCTCGGGATCCGCCATGTCGGCCCACGCGTGGCCACGATCCTCACCGACCGGTTCGGGAGCATTGCCCGACTTGCGGCGGCGACCGTCGACGACCTCTCGGCGGTCGACGAGATCGGCCCGGTGATCGCCGCAACCGTTCACGAATGGCTCGCCTCGGATGACGGCCGGGGGGTGATCGACGGCCTGACGGGCGCGGGCGTCCTCCTCGAGGCACCGCAGGGAATGGCCCCCGCCGCCGATGGCCCACTCGTCGGGAAGACGCTCGTCGTCACCGGCACGCTCGATGGCTTCTCGCGTGACGAAGCCGAGGCGAGAATCCGTGCCGCCGGGGGGCGAGCTTCGTCGAGCGTCTCCAAGAAGACCGACTGGCTCGTGGCGGGGCGAGACGCTGGCAGCAAGCTCGAGAAGGCGACGAAACTTGGCGTAAAGATCGTCGACGAGCTCGGCTTCGAAAAACTACTCGCCGGCGACACCCTGACGGAGTGACCGCGTTTCAGAGGGGCGGCCAGGCCGTTTCTGCCGCGGAGTCGTCCGGCAAACAGGCCCAGGCAAGGATCGCCATCGCGGCGCCCCACATCGGCTCCCCGGCGACCAGGCCGATCAGCGGCCAGCCGACGAGCCCGGCCCGGGCGACTGGTCCCCGAGTCCAGCGATTCCAAACCCCGGCTGCGAAGGCGATCTCGAACAGGACGATTGCATGCGTGACGAGGTTCGTGGCGATCTCCGAGCCGGCGAACACGCCGGTCAGATCGACCCGCGTCGATTCCCGGGCGGCGAGCCACCAAGCGGCGGTGCCGTTCCACCAGACGTCGGCCTTGAGTTGGGCCACCACCGCCGCCGCCGCGATCACTGAGGCATGAAGGCGGAGGAGCGCGAGCGCCAGCCCATTGCGCCAGGAGGGGCGTGCATCGGCAGCGGCAAGCCGCCGGTCGACCGAGAACGCATCCCCCGAGCGGCCGACGACCAAGCACCAGAGGATGACGGCAAGGACGTCATCGGCCGGCCCGACGAGCATCGGCCCGCGGTGGAGGAGCGAGGCCCAGAAGAGGGCTGCCAGCGGCGCCGCGATCGGCGTCCAAGCGCCGACGGCGAGCATCCCGAGGAGCCCAACGCCGACGAGATAAAGAGCCCACACCGCCGCGCTCGACCGCGCCACATCGAACAGCGACAGCGCGGTCGGCGACCGCCACGCTTCGAGGACTTGAGGCGAGACGATCCCGTCGGGGCCGAACCAGGCGTCGAGATCTCCCGCCCAACTCCAGGCCAACAGCAGGCCGAGGAGCCCAGCCAGCGCCCGGACGACCGCCAGACGCGCCGCGGTCGACGGCGTGAACCAGAAACGATCCCAGGTGCCGGCTGCCGCAGCGGCAAGTGCGCCGACCGAGGATGAGGAGCGATGGCCCATCGTCAGTTCCCCCCGCCAGGCGCCGGGGCGGCGTCGATCAGCGGCGCGACCTCCTCAGCGGGAGGCATCGGGATCAGCTGAAGTTCGCCATCACGGCGACGCACGCGAACTTCGAGCGCGGTCTCGTCGCTCCGCGGGCTGCGGGCCGAGGCGTAGTCCGGCGGCGAGGTTCGCACGATCCGGATCTCGAGATCGTCGTCACCGGCGGCGGCAAACGACCCGGCTCCGATCGCGGCCGGCAGCACACCGGCCTGCTCGGCATCCTCCTCGGCCAGCACCGCGGCGGCTGCCAACCGCCGCCACCGCGCTGCCCGCTCGCTGTGATCCCCGTCTGTGGGGAGACGGAGCGCGGCCGTCGGCCGCCCCACTCCCTTTCCGGCCAGCTTTCCGGCCAGCTTTCCGGCCAGCCGAATCTCGAGGTGATGATCGGCGTCCTCCGGAAGGCCGTAGGTGAGGCGGGTGTCGTGGCCGAGATCGAGCCACAGCGGCACCATCCACGGCGCGAAGAGCCGATCTATGATCGTGCCGATGAGGAGCGAGGTCCCGCTGGCGGTGTTTCCCGCCACACAGAGGAAGAGACCGACGAGATAGAGCCCGAGAAGGAGCGTCGCCGGACCGCGGAGCGTTTCCGGAAGAGACCCTGCAGCGCGTTCATGCCCCCGTTCCGCCCCCTCTTCGGGGCCGGTCGGCACAGAACCCTCCGAGCGCAGTAGAGCGCCCGGGGGCCTTTGACGGGCGTCGCGATCGGAGGTGTGGTGACGGGCCATGGGGCATGTATCCGCGGGAAAAGCCTTCTCACAGTGGCTTCGCGTTGACATTCCCGCAAGCGGGCGAGAGGTTTGAGGTAGGTTTTCATGAGTCACCCGCCCCGGCCGGGAGCTCTGCTCGTTACTACACACGCATTCGATCCGGGGGATTAGCTCAATTGGGAGAGCGTCTGGCTGGCAGCCAGAAGGTCAGGGGTTCAAATCCCCTATCCTCCATTCCGCGTGACGGGACGATCCGGGCGTTCGGTAGCCGTGAGCGGTGAATGCCCTGCAGCAGTGAATGCCTTGCGAGTTGGCACTGCCGGAGGTGGCACGCGAAGCGCGGTGGCGTGGGTTGACGGCCGGTTCGTCCCCTCCGCTGAAGCGCTGATTCCCGTGGGGGACGCCGGGTTCGTTTTCGGGGCCACGGTCACCGAGCAACTCCGGTCGTTCTCCGGGCGCCTTTTTCTCCCCGCTGAACATGCGGCCCGATTTGCGCGTTCCCTCGCGATCGTCGGTATCGAGCCCGCCTGGCCGGTCGATGAGCTGTTTGTGATTGCCGCGGAAGTGACGGCCCGCTGTCATGCGGCCGGACCTGCCGGAAGCGATCTCGGAGTCGTGGTCTTCGCAACCCCAGGCGACGCGCCGGCTCAGCATGCGGGCCGGCCGGGCACGCCGAGGGTCATCATCCATGCCTTTCCACTCGCCTTCGCCTCCTGGGCGGGTGCTTACGACACCGGCGTCGCCTTGCGGAGCGTGGCCACCACACAGATCCCCTCCTCGTGCTGGCCGATCGAACTCAAGTGCCGCAGCCGGATGCACTATCACCTTGCCGATCGGGAGGCCCGGGCGCTCGAAGCCGGAGCCCGGGCGATCCTCCTCCACACGGATGGTCACGTGAGTGAAACCTCGACCGCCAACGTGGTCATCGCGAACGACGACACGCTCCGCACGCCCCCCCGCGGCGACGCCCTCTCCGGCGTCAGCTTGGGCCACCTCCGCACGCTCGCTCGAGCGGAGGGCCTGAGCTTCTGCGAGACACCGCTCACCCGGGCCGATGTCGCCGCGGCCGATGAGATCCTCCTCACGAGCACGCCGAACTGCCTGCTCCCGGTGACCCGCTTCGATGGCGTGGCCGTCGGTGGCGGTCGGCCCGGCCCGCTGTTCGGGCGCTTGCTCGCCGCCTGGAGCCGTGACGTCGGCCTCGACATCGCGGCTCAGGCCCGGGCCTGCGCCGGCGCTCCGCCCGGAGATGCCCAGGCATGATCGACATCGATGCCCAGGCTCCGGAAGACCGCGTCCCCGCGACGGTCTACGAGGTTGTCCACACGACGGTCTACTCCTATTCGGAGGAGGTGCCGGTGTGCCACAACGAAGTCCATCTCCGCCCCCGCGACACGGCCAACCAACAGGTGCTGTTCCACGCCTTTGCCGTTGATCCGCCGCCGGCCACGAGCGCCTCGCGGATCGATTGGTTCGGCAATCATGTGACGATGTTCACGATCGGTCAGGTGCACCTCCGTCTGGCAGTCACTTCGACGAGCCGTGTCGCCGTCGCCGCCCCCCCTTCCTGGCAGTGGCTGCCGCTTATCCCTTGGGAGGAGGTCCGCGACCGCGCCGCCACCTCTCCGGCGGCGGTCGAATTCGTCGGTGTCTCCCCGTTCGTGCGCACACTGCCGCAACTGGCGGACTATGCAAGCGTCTCGTTTCCGCCAGGGAGGCTCTGGGCCGAGGGGATCGTCGAACTCACGCGGCGGATCCATCGGGATTTCGTCTACGACCCGACCGCCACGACCACCTCGACGCCGGTCGAGGATGTGTTCACGCACAAGCGCGGCGTCTGCCAGGACTTCGCCCACCTCCAGATCGCCTGCCTCCGATCGCTCCACCTCCCGGCGCGGTATGTCAGCGGCTATCTCTGCAACACATCGTCCCCGACCAATGCTCTCCCTTCGCCGACGCTCGTCGGCGCCGATGCGTCGCACGCCTGGCTGGCCGCCTGGGGAGGGGATGCCGGCTGGCTCGACGTCGATCCGACGAACGACTGCGTCGTCGGCGATCGCCATGTCACGGTCGCCTGGGGCCGCGACTACGGCGATGTCTGCCCGATCCGCGGCGTGTTCGTCGGCGGCGGACAGCACGGGATGGATGTCGCCGTCCACGTCACCCGCTGTCAGGATTGAGCCTCAGCGATCCCGAGCGACTGCCCGCCATGCGACGCGCCACCCGCCTGCTCCTCGCCCTCGTCCTCGTGGCGGTGCTCGTCCCGCTCGTCCCCTTTCTGCTGTTCGGCACGCGACTCGATCAAGTCGTTGCCGGCTGGCTCGATCCACCCCCTTCTCCCATCATGGTGGCGCTGGTCGAGATCGGGGTGCTGGCTTGTGATTTCCTCCTGCCTGTCCCCTCGAGTGTCGTCGCGACCTACGGCGGAGCCCGGCTCGGCGCGGTGCCCGGCACGCTCTGCGCCTGGCTCGGGATGACGATCGGGGCGCTGGCCGGCTGGTGGCTCGGCCGGAAGCTCGGCGGCGGGGCGCTCGAGCAACTCGACGCGGAGGACCGGACGGCGATCGCCCGTGGCCACGAGCGCCTCGGGCCGCTGCTTGTCGTTCTCACGCGCCCGCTGCCTCTGCTGGCCGAAGCCACGGCGTTGGCGGCAGGGGGAACCGGCATGCCGCTCTCGACGTTCCTCCCGGCGGCAGCCCTCGGCAACGCCGTCATCGCCTCCACCTGGTCGGCCCTCGGGGCCCTCGGCCGGGAGGAGCTGTCGCTGGTGATGCTCGTGGCGCTCGTCGTGCCGGTGGCCCTCGTTTGGGGCGTTGTCCGGAGCCGGTGGTCGGCCGTCAGGCCAGAGCCGCCACCGTCCGCGTGAACCCCTCATCAAACTCCTCGCGGACGCGCGTCGTCGTCCGCGCAACCTCGGCCGCGAGATCGTCGGCCTGCTCGTGCCCCAACAGCCGGGCGAGCGTTCGCCGGTCGTCGCCCGGTGGAGGGAAGTCGTGCCTCGCCTTGGCGCCCAGGAGTTGCAGCCGCCCTTCGATCCGGCGGAGGAGCCGGTAGGCATCGGAGAGGAAGGTGAACGACGTGGTCGGGATGATGCCGAGGTCGTGGAGGGCCACGAGGCCGGCGAGCGTCTCGGTCGTCTGCAGCCGCGGATCGGTCGCGCCATGGACGAGCTGTAGCACCTGTACGAGGAACTCAATGTCGACGACGCCGCCGGGGCCGCGCTTGAGATTGGCCGCCGTGGCTCCCTGCTCCATCCGCAGCCGGTTGTGACGGATCTCGGCGACATCGGCCGCCGACCACGACCGGCCCCAGATCGCCGCCGCCCGAATCGCCGCGAACCTGCGCCGGGCCGGCTCGGCGCCGATCACGGGCCTCGCCTTGAGGAGCGCCTGTCGCTCCCAGACGGCCGCCGGCCCATCGGGGGCGAACCAGCGCGTTAATTCGTCGAGCGAGACCGCCGCCGCACCGCTGCGTCCCGAGGGACGGAGGCGCGAATCGACCTCGTAGAGCCGCCCCTGCGGCGTGAGCGTGTTGCAGGCCTTCATCGTCCGCTGGGCAAGCTCGGCGAAGAAGTGAGCGTTCGACGTCGGGCCCTGGCCGCGCGGCTCGGGATGGAGCGGAACCGATCCCCCGTCGTGGTCGTAGAGAAAGATGATGTCGAGATCGCTGCGGTAGTTGAGCTCCCGACCGCCGAACTTCCCCATCGCCAGCACGAGCGCCCCGGCCGGCTCGTCCCCGATCATCGGCCGGCCGAGCCGCTGCATGAGCCGTGCCTGCTCGTGGACCACGACCGCCCGTAGGACCGTCTCGGCAATCGCCGTCAGAGCGGTCGTCGTGGCCCCGGTGTCGAGGCGGCCGAGCACCTCGCGGACCCCGACACGGAGCTGCTCGGAGACTTTGAAGGTGTGGACGATCGGGCCGATGTCGATCGCCCCGTGGCAAAGCCCTCCGAGCTCCTCGTCGAGCCCTTCGGGCGTCGGCAATCGCTCGACGACGAGGCTGTCGAGCAGCTCGTCGATCATGCCGGGATTGCCCACGAGGATGCCGGCGAGGAACGGGCTCGAAGCGCAGAGCTGGACGGTGAGATCGAGCGACGGGGGATTGAAACTGAACAGCTCCCATAACACCCCCTTGCCGCCAAGCGAATCGGCCACCGCCGCAAGCTGGAGGAGCGTGGCATCGGGATCGGGCGTGCGTCCGATCGTGGCCAGCAGACGCGGCGCGATCGCGGCGAGGAAGTGGCGGCAGCGACGCGTGGAGAGAAAGCGGGCCCGCTCCTCCGCGAGCGACTGGAACGTCCGTCTGGCGGTGTCGGAATCGCGGAAGCCATGGCGGAGGAAAAGCTCGCGCATCGCCTCGTCTGCCGGACGGGGATCGAGGACGAGGTCGGTCTCCGGCTCGGTGACGGTGTCGTCCGGGAAGGCGTCGTGGAGGAGATGATCGAGGATCCGGCGGTTGAGGGTTTTCGCGGCGGCAAGGTCGTCCCGGAGCCGCTGCAGCCCCTCACGCCCCGGGTCGTAGCCCGCCCTGACGGCGAGCCTGCCGAGCTCGCGGCCATCGGC
>CAJAYZ010000088.1 GCA_903949225.1 uncultured Planctomycetaceae bacterium | reverse complement strand
TCGAGGTAGAAGCCGGTCTTTTGCCCCTCGGTGAGATCGACGCCCCAGGAGAGGTTGCCCTCGCGGATGAACACCGGCCCGTCCGGCGCGGTGCCGCGGATGACCCGGTCGGGGAGATGGAGCCCCTCGAGCTTCGAAAGGCCCCGATCGGCGCCGCGGAGGAGGATCCCCGCCGGCTTCACGGCCTCCTCGAGGGCGTCGCAGATCGCGTCGATCCGGCCCGCCATCGCCAAGCTCGTCACCTGCACGGCGAGATGGTCACCGTAGCGATCGACGATCAAGCCGGAGAGGTCGTCCCCTTCGCTGTTGATCAGCCGCGCGGCGCCAGCCCGATCGTCGAGCCCGAGCGACCGCCGGAGGGCGACGGCCGTCTGGATCCGCGATCGCCAGAAGGGGGCGTCGAGCGGCACGCCCGAGTCGAAGGCGTAGAGCCTGACGCGGAGCCGGCTCGAGGCGTTCCAGATTCCCCGGGCGATGAACCGACCCTCGTGCGTGGCCAGATCGACGACATCGCCGTCAGCCGGCGTCCCCTCGACCCGTTCGATGGCGGTGTCGAGCACCCAGGGATGACGCCCGAAGAACGGTCGCGCCCGCTTCGCCTTCACCAGCACCGTCGCCGTGGGGAGGCCGGGCTCGTCGACGGGGCGGGCCGTCGGCGGCGGAGGCGGCTCCACGGAGGGGCCATCGTCGCGACGGCGGCCCTCGGGGCGGGAGTCACGCGGACGGCGGTTGTCTTTGGCATCGTGCCGTGGGCCCGATCCCGGCTTCCTGCCGGGGCGGCGCCTGCCTTCAGGCATGCACGACCTGCTTCGATTGCCCGGGGAGGACATGGGGGGGCGGAAGTTCGTCGCTCCCCGAATCTTCCTTCACGGTGGTCCGGCGGTTGCGACGGGCCTTGTTGCGTTCGATCCGCAACACGCTCCAGCTGAACACGGCGCCCAACGGGCCGGAGAGGAGGGCCGGCATGAGGACGAGGTTGCCGACCAGGGCGATCGTCAGCATCGCGAGCATCATGTAGCCGAAACGCTGCGTCGGGCCGAACGGCGAGAGCGAGAACACCGACAAGCCGATGCCGATCACGCCCCAGCTCTGGTACATCGCCCGGGCACAGCCCTTGTAGGCGAGCATCGTCGCCTGCTTGCGGTCGAGCCCGTCGGCGATCCCGCGGCGGAACCAGAGCATGAAGTGGACGACGTCGTCGACGGTCACACCGAGCGCCACGCTCGGCGCCATCACGGTGCCGATGTCGATGAGGAGATGGCCGTCGGCATAGGCCTTGAGGAGGTGGTTGCCCCAGCCCATCGCTCCGAACACCATCACCGCGGGGAAGGCGGCGGGGAGAAGGAGAACGAGGCCCGCCGACGCTGCCCGACAGAGGAGGATCATCACCGCGACGATGATCGCGAAGTCCCAGATGAAGCCGATCTTCAGGCCGTCGAGGAGCGAGTGCTGCGCCTTGTAAACCAGCGGCACGAGCCCCGTGTAGTCGACCGCGACGCCGTCGACTCCCTTTTCAACCAAGCGGGCGAGGATCGGGTCGATCTTCGTCTGGAGATCGGCCTTGAAATCGGCGTAGTCGACTTCCTTGACGGCACTGACGCGTGCGCTGATCCGCCACAGCTCCTGCTCACGGCCATCGTCGAGGACGGCGTCGCGGAGGTAGTCGCCGGCGAGGAAGTCTTCGCGATGGGCGAGGAGCCTCCGGTTGAGGACGTTGCGCTTCGTGCGGGCACCGAGGCCAAAGGCCCGGGCTGCCGCTCCGCCGATCCCCTCGCCACCGTCGCCCGTGTCGAGGCTCCGGCCGAAAGTAACCGTGGAGAGCGAGCTCCCCACCTCGCCGAGCAAGCCGATCTCCGACTGGATCTCGCCGACGAGTTCCATCCGTTCGAGAAAGTTGAGCGGGCAGGTCTTTTGATCGATGCGGACGAGGATCTCCATCGGCACCAGCGGGCCGAGATGGGTCTCGAGCCAGCGGTAGTCCTCGCGGATTCGGGCCTTGGGGGAGAACAGCCTCATCAGCTGGACGCTGCTCTCCACCTTCGTCATCCCGTAGCCGACACCAGCCATCACCAGGAGGCAGGCGGTGGCCACGAGGCCGTTATTGCGGGTGACCCACTCGCCGGCGCGCCACCAGCGGCTGTTCTCCATCGAGCTCAGATCTGTCCCTTCGCCGTCTCCGGTCGAATTGCCGACGAGCTTGGGTGGGAAAAGCTCGAGGGCCGCAGGCATGAAGAAGACGAGGATCAGGAAGCTCAGCACGACGCCGATCGCCGAGAAGATGCCGAACATCCGAATCGGCACAAGCTCGCTCACTGCCAGCGTCGCCAG
>CAJAYZ010000087.1 GCA_903949225.1 uncultured Planctomycetaceae bacterium | reverse complement strand
TTCCCCCGAAAACGTCATCGGTGACGAGACGGTGCGCACGATCGAGCGTCTCGTCGAGCCCTCCTGGCCAGAGCGGCTGCTGTGGGGAGCCGGAATCTTCGTCGCTTTCTACGCCCTGATCATGGCGGCGATGGCCCTCGGGGGCATCGTGCTCTCCGCCCTCACTCCCCGGGTGCCGGCGGCCGACGTCGCCGCGGAGACCGTCCGCACAGGGAGCGCGATCAGCGGCCATGAATCATGGCTCGCCCGGCTTTACATGCTGGCCCTGATCGGAGGGATCGTGCTTTTCTATCTGTCGGTGCCCTTCGTCGCCACGGGGCTGGTTGCGGCCACGGGAGCGGCGCTGCTTCTCGTGCTCCAGCTTCCCCGCGTCCCCGCGAAACTCCTCGCGCTGATCGCCGTGGTCGGCCTCGGCATGGCCTGGGCCGTGATTCGCAGCATCTTCGCGTCACACGGGCGGCGCCACTTCGGCCTGCCGACGACCGATGCCGAAGCCCCGAGGCTCTTCGCGGCCCTCCGAGACGTGGCTGCCAGAACAATGTCGCGCCCGATCGACTACGTCTTCCTCACCCCCGGCTCCGACATTGGCGTCTATCAGGACGGCCGCGGCCCCTTCGGTATGTTCGGGGTGAAGCGGCGCGTGCTGTCGCTCGGCCTGGCGACGATGGAGTCGCTGACGATCGACGAGTTCAAGTCGATCCTCGCCCACGAGTACGCCCACTTCAGTCACCGTGACACCTTCTACAGCCGGTTCATCCAGCAGGTGGCGATCTCGATCTCGACGGCCCTCGGTGGGATGAGCGCAGCCGGCGGCAGCCTCAACTCAGTGAACCCCTTCTACTGGTTCTTCTGGCTTTACTATCACGCCTACAGCCTCCTGTCGTGCGGCTTCTCGCGGTCGCGGGAGTTCCTCGCGGACCGAATGGCGGTGGGCCTCTACGGCAGAAGCACGTTCGAATCGGCACTCACGAAGGTGGCCGTCGAGGGGACGCTCTTTGAATCGACGATGTATCCGGCGGTGGCCAATCTCCTCATGGAAGGCAAGGCGCTCGAGAACATCTACGACACCTATCGGACGCTCGACGGCGAGCAGATCACCACCGCCGATCGCGACCGGCTGAAGCAGTCGATTCAGGAGCAGAAGTCAGCTTGGTTCGCGACCCACCCGACCATCACCGAGCGATTCCGCGCCATCGAGCCGTTTTCCGACATCCCGCCGGCTGAGCCGCAGTCGGCGATTGAACTCTTCGACAACGTGCCGTCTCTCGAAAAGCGCCTCACCGACTACCTGACCGGCCACGCTGCCAACAGCACCGTAGAATGAGCGCCGGTCGGCGGGGCCAAGCGAGTCAAAGGTGATGTTCGGCATCGGAGATCGGTGCAAGCCTCCGAAGCCATCGCACCCGGCAACACGGAGGACTCGGTCGCTGACAACTTTTCTGCGGAAGATTTCTTGACGGCGGTGAACCGGAGGGGTATTTTCGCCGTAACAACTGGTCGACGGATGGCTGCGTGTGCCGCCGTCGCTCTTTTTTCCGCAGGAGGCCATCCCATGTCGCGTCTTACTCGCAACTGCATGGCCTTTTCGGTGCGTGTCGGCCGCTCGGCCTGACGCCCGCCGTTCCCCCGTGGCGCTTCCGATTCGGGCATCAGCCCGGTTCTGGAACGAGCCGTTCCCTGCGTGAGATTTTCCTCGGGCCTCGCTTCGTTTCATTCCCTTCGGCGGCTTCGTCGCCCCGGGGAATGACCGTAGGCCGTTGCGAAACCTTGTTTTTCCGCGGCCTCGGGCACCTCCGTGCCCCGGCCGTGATTTCGCTTGTTTCTCCACGATCTGTTCGACTTTTTCCTTCCACGATCACGCCACAAAAACATGTCCAAAAAACATTCCGGCCGGTCTTCGCTGCGGGATTTCGGCAGCGATTCGTTTCCCCCCGCGGGCCATTCCCGCAAGGATCTCCAACTCTGTCGCCAGGTGGCCGACACGCTCCAACTCGCCCTCGGCGACTGCGGCGATGACGTCCTCCGCGATCTCCATGTTGTCCGCGTCGTGCCCGCGCCCGACGCTTCCCAACTCCTCGTGATCGTCGGCTCGGCACCGGGCGAACTCCCGCCGCCGCCGACCGACGTCCTGGCCCATCTCCAGGCCCGCACGCCGTGGCTGCGGGGAGAGGTGGCGCACGCGATCACGCGGAAGCGGGCCCCGTCGCTCCTCTTTGAATACCTCGCCACCGCGCCGGGCGAGGGAGGGGAGGAGCCCCGTTGACCGACCGACACCCATCCGCCGGCGCGCCGGTGCACGGCTGGCTCACCGGCCCGCTCCCGGCCGACGTCGTCCGTTTGCTCGATCGGCTCGCGCAGGCCCCTGACGTCTGCCAGATGGCGGTGATGCCCGACGTGCACCGCTCGGGAGAGGTGTGTGTCGGTGTCGCGCTCGCCACCGGCGGCCTGGTCTACCCGGCCGCCGTTGGCGGCGACATCGGCTGCGGAATGACCGCCGTCCGGTTCGACGTGCAGGCCGCGGCGATTGCGACCGATCGGCGCCTCGGCCCGGCGATCCTCGAGCGCCTCAAGAAGAGCGTGCCGGCGCTCAAGGCCTCGGCCGGCATGGTGCCCGAGCGGCTCGAAGGG
>CAJAYZ010000086.1 GCA_903949225.1 uncultured Planctomycetaceae bacterium | reverse complement strand
TGACAACAACCCGGTCGAACCGCCCCCGGCAGCAGGCGAGCATCTCCTCGATCTGCTTGTCGGCGCTGGCAGCGAAGAGGAGCACCCGCAGAGCACCACGCGCCGTCGTGGCCGCGAGTGGGGCTTCGAGCGTCTCAACAAGCGACTCCATCGAGGCGACGTTGTGGGCCGCGTCGAGGATCACCAGCGGCCGCTCTGAGATCCGCTCGATCCGCGCCGGGAGATAGACCGACGCTAATCCCGCCCTGACTGCCGTGTCGGGGATCGGGAAACCACGCCGACGGAGTTCACCGATCGTGATCACGGCAAGCCCGGCGTTGTCGGCCTGGTGACGGCCGGCCATCGAGAGGGGGTAGGTGAGCTCTTGCCCGCCTTCACCTGCGCCGCGGAGCAGGAGCATCCCTCCGGCGAGCGGTGTCGCGGCGTTTGCAGGGGCGTGTGAAATCGCGAAATCGCGGTCGATGAGGCGGAGCGGCGCCCGGCGCTTCTGGGCCGTGGCGACGATCACCTTCCGGGCGGACGGATCGCGCGCACCGCACACGACGGGACAGCCCCGCTTGATGATCCCGGCCTTCTCCGTGGCGATGTGGCGGACGGTGGGGCCGAGGATCGCCATGTGGTCGAGGCTGATGCTCGTGATCACCGAGACGACCGGCCGGGAGACGTTCGTCGCGTCGAGCCGGCCGCCGAGGCCTGTCTCGAGAACGGCGATGTCGACCTTGGCCCGGGCAAAGTGGTCGAAGGCCACGGCCGTCACCACCTCAAACCAGGTCGGCACGCGCGTGCCGCGGCGGACCGCAGAGGCGTCGAGCTGCTCGACGGCCGGGACGACCGTGGCGAACGAGCGGAGGAGATCGGCCTCGGCGATCGGCCGGCCGTCGACCGCGATCCGCTCTTCGAGCCGATGGACGTGGGGGGAGAGGTAGCGACCGACCCGCAGCCCGGCCTCGCCGAGGATCGCGGCGATCATCGCCACCGTCGAACCCTTCCCCTTCGTGCCGGCCACGTGGACCACCGGAAAGGCGTCGTGCGGGTTGCCGATCAGGGCGAGCAGCCGTCGCATCCTCGCCAGGCCGAACGAGCCGTCGCCCCCCGGGCCGACCGGCGCCTGTCGCTCGTAGTTCACCCGTGAATCGAGCCACCCGAGCACCGCTGCCCGGGGCCCGGCGTCGAGCTTGTCGCCGCGAGGGCGGGGGGGGGTCGACCGCGATCGAGGCATCTTCCGCAAACTCCCACGGCGCCGTGAATCCCCCGAGTGTACCGCCAACTGGACCGCTTCCGGCGACCAATCGGGCTTGATCGCCGGGCCAGTTTCCAAGACCCTCCGCCGCCGGACCCTCCTTTTCCTATCGCCTCAGCGTGACCACCATGCTCGTCCCAACAGCCGCCATCGACTCCGTCGACCAGCGTCGGGGATTCATGATGCTCCCCGCCGGCGTGTTGGTGGCCTTCCTTCTGTACTTTGGAAGTGCCGCAGCGGCGCAGGCTCCCCCAGAGGTCCTCGGACCTCCACCAGCGCTGCCGGCAGCGCCACCCGCCGATTCCTTCCCGGCGTTTCCGTCGACACAGGCCCCGGGCC
>CAJAYZ010000085.1 GCA_903949225.1 uncultured Planctomycetaceae bacterium | reverse complement strand
GATCGTGCTCGGCGCGGCCCTGGCCCATGCCGGCTGGCACGACCTCGAAGAGCAGGTCGACCGGGCCACGCTGCTGAAGCGGATCGCCGCCGCCATGTTGATGACGGCGGCGATCGCGCTCTACTTTAGCGACGTGTCGTGAGGCGGGGAATCTCGCCCCACGAACCGGGAATCATTTCCCCGCCTTCGCCTCGAGTTCCTCGAGGTAGGCCTTCATCGGCTCTTCCATCGGCCCGCCGAGCGCCACGGCCTTCCGCTGGGCAGCGATCGCCTTTTTGACCTCGCCCTGCATCGCATAGAGATGGGCGAGCGTGTCGAGGACCGGCCCATTCTCAGGCTCGAGCTTGGCGGCCTTCTCGGCGGCCTCGGTCGCGGCGGCCGTCAGGGCGTCATCGATCGGCGCTCCACGCTCGGCGAGGGTCACGATCATCCAAGCCAAGGCATTGAGCCCCTCGGCGGAATCAGCCTGCGCCTCGGCAAGCTTCGAGAACGCCGCGGCCGCTTTCTCCCCGCCCCCCTGGATCGCCATCTGGAGACGGACCTGATCGAGCTGGCCGCGGACCTGCTCGAGCCTTTGCTTGACACGCGGGTTCTTCGCTCCGGCGATCATCCCGTCGACCATCTCGGCCGCTTCGTCACCCTTGTCGGCCTGAAGCAGCATGCGGATCTCGGCAAAGGCTTCGTTGATCTTCTGCATCTCCGCCATCTCCTCGGCGTAGACGGCACGATCCCAGCTGCCATCGACGATCTCGGCGAGCGGGCCGTCCATCTCCATCGGATGGCCGATCCACTCGATCTCGCCGGTCTTGCCGACGATGAAGGCCGTGGGGATGCCGTTCTGCCCGGCCGCCTCCATGTAGTCGGCATAGACTGACTTGTCGGGATCGGTCGTGAGGCAGTAGCCCTTGGTCACGTCGGCAAACGTTTCCCCTTCGCCGTTGTCACGCTCGAGAAACTCCTTGACGGTCTCGAGATCTTCATCGCTGATGCTAATCACCTGGACGTCCTTGTCGGCGTAGTCGGCCTGCATCTGGGCGATGTGGGGCATGCTCATGATGCAGGGGCCGCACCAGGTCGCCCAGAACTCGACGACGTAAACCTTGTCCTTCTTGAACTCGGTGACCGGCTTGTACTTGCCCTCGCCGTCCTGCACCCAGTGCTCGACGTCGATCGCAGGCGCCGGGGAGCCGATCGTGAGTTCGGCGGCCGGCAGGGCCGCGGCACTTCCGAGGAGGAACGAGAGCGCGGCGAGACAGCGGCGGGAAAGGGAGGGCATCGGGGGTCTCCTGTCTGGAAAATCGTGACGACGAGCGTGGCCGGACGGGGCGCTCGAGTGGCCAAAACAAACGAAATGAAAGTCTACCGATTCGGCGGCAACCGGGTCAGCCATCCTCGGGCGTGACCCCGAGGACGATGTTCCACCGGGCTGCGAGCTCACCGATCCGCGAGCCCTCGATGGGGAGAAAGTCGGCGACGACGGCAGCCGCCTCGACCGGCGAGAGCGACCGGTAAATGCCGTCTCGTCCGTTTCCCGGATCCCCCTTCACGTAGCACTGCGACGTGAGGAGGTGGCGATCGCCGCGGCTCACCTTGACGTGGATGTGGGGGGCGCGGCCGGGGTAGGAAACCGGCCGGATCGTGCGGAAGCCGTACTCCCCGGAAAGCCCGGTGAGAAACCGGCCGTAGCCCTGAAAATGCCCGTCACGCTTCTCGGCGTTGCCGCTCCGGGAGTGGAGATACGCCCCGTGGGCATCGCACTGCCAGATCTCGACAAGCGCCCCGCGGAGCGGATTCCCCGCCGCGTCGAGCACGGCGCCCGAGAACCACGTCACCTCGCCGTCGGCGGGCGTCGCGGCATCGCTGATCCGGAGGAGATCGTTGTCGGTGTCGAGGGGGAGCCGATCGGGGAAGAACGGCCCCTCTGTCTGCTCGGGCGTCCTCGTCAATTCATCGGCATACGCGCCGGACCGGGCCGCAAAGAGCGTCGCCAACGCCGCCATCCGCAGCACGCGCCTCCGTCCCTCGTCGGCACGCTCGAACGACTTTCGATTGAACAGGTGCATGGTGGTCTCTTCGGGGCCGAGGTTACTGGTCAGGCAAGGATCTCTTTGATGACGCGGCCATGGACGTCGGTGAGCCGGTAGCGGCGGCCCTGGAAGCGGTAGGTGAGCCGCTCGTGGTCGATCCCGCAGAGGTGCATGAGCGTGGCGTGGAAGTCGTGAACATGGACTCCGTCGCGAACGATGTTGTAGCCGAACTCGCACGTTTCACCGTGACTGATGCCCCCCTTCACGCCCCCACCGGCCATCCACATCGTGAAGCAGCGGGGATGATGATCGCGACCGAAATCTCCACCAGCCGTGTAGTTGCCCTGGCAGTAGTTCGTCCGTCCGAACTCGCCCCCCCAGACGACAAGCGTGTCGTCGAGCATACCCCGATCGGCGAGATCCTGGACGAGGGCCGCCGACGGTTGGTCGGTCTGCCCGGCCTCACCGCGGATCCCCCCCGGCAGGCCGCCGTGATGATCCCAGTCTTGATGATAGAGCTGGATGAAGCGCACTCCCCGCTCCGCCAGCCGCCGGGCAAGGAGGCAATTGGCCGCGAACGTGCCGGGCTCGTTAGCGCCCGGCCCGTACTTCTCGAGAACATGCGCCGGCTCGTCGGCGAGATTCGTGACGTCGGGGACGCTTGCCTGCATCCGGAAGGCGAGCTCGTAGTTGGCAATCCGAGCAGCGATCTCGGAATCGGGATTGGTGGCAAACTGATGCTCGTGGAGCTGCTTCAATCCATCGAGCGCGGCACGGCGATTCTCCCGCGACACGCCGGCGGGATTTCCGAGATAGAGAACCGGATCTCCGCCGGAGCGGAAGCGCACCGCCTGATGGCGGGTGGGGAGAAAACCGGAGCCCCACAGATGGCTCATGAGCGGCTGGCCCCCCTTGTTCTTCGTGATCAGCACGACAAACGAGGGGAGATTGTCGCTGGAATCACCGAGGCCGTAATCGAGCCAAGCCCCGATGCTCGGCCGGCCCGGGATCTGGGCACCTGACTGCATGAACGTGACACCGGGGCCATGGTTGATGCTCTCGGTGTAGGCGGCTTTGAGGAAGCAGATCTTGTCGGCCACTTTCGCGGTGTGAGGGAGGACCTCCGAGAGCCAGGCCCCCGACTGGCCATACTGGGCAAACTTCATCGGCGAGCCGACGAGGGGAATCGAGCTCTGATTCCCCGACATCCCCGTCAGCCGCTGGCCCCCCCGGACGCTCTCCGGGAGTTGCTCGCCAGTCCGCTCGACGAGCGTCGGCTTCCAATCGTAGAGATCGAGCTGCGACGGCCCTCCCGACTGAAAGAGGTAGATCACCCGCTTCGCCTTCGGCGGCAGATGGAAGGCATCGAGCGCGCCGTGGGGCGTATCGGGAACCGCCGCCGCGGCCCGTCGGCCGAGGAGGTCGGCCAAGGCGATCCCACCAAACCCCAAGCCGGTCGTGGCAAGGAGCCTGCGCCGGCTCATCGCCGGGGGAGCGGGAAGCGACTCGGGAGCGGCTTCGAAGCTGGGCATCGTCATCGTTTCACCACGGTGGGGTCGTAGTTGAGGAGGGCATTGAAGACTGCGGCCAAGCTCGCGACGTCGACGGGAGAGAGCGCCGGATCGGCCGGCATGCTGCCGACAGTGAGGAGCTTCTGGGCGTCGT
>CAJAYZ010000084.1 GCA_903949225.1 uncultured Planctomycetaceae bacterium | reverse complement strand
CCGCTACGCCGACACCGCCGGCGAGAACACCGACCGCCCCCTTCCCCATGCCTGGCGTTACCGCAATTGGGTCTATGACGCCTTCAATCGCGATCTCCCCTGGGGCGAGTTCCTCCGCCTCCAGATCGCCGGCGACATCCTCCGTGCGGAGGCCGACGACTCGGCCCGCCGCGAGGGGCTGATTGCCACCGGCTACCTCGCCATCGCGCGGCGCTTCGGCCACGACATCGACAAGGACGTGCATCTGATGCACGAGGACCTGATCGACAACCTCGGCAAGAACCTCCTCGGGCTCACCACCGGCTGTGCCCGCTGCCACGACCACAAATATGATCCGGTCTCGGCAGAGGATTACTACGCCCTCTACGGGATCCTCGATGGATCGAAGTTTCCCTTCCCAGGATGTGAGGCGAAGGGGCAGCCGCGCGACATGGTGCCGCTCCTCTCGCCGGCCGAGGCCGAGGCAGCAATCGCTCCCTGGAAGGCCGCCGTCGCCGCCCGCGACGCGGTGATCGCGGCGCGCAACGAGGCAGGGAAGCGGCCGCAGCTCAAGGCCTGGCTTGCCGATCAGACGAGGGCCTTCCAGGCTGCGAATGTCGGTGAGGGAGCCTTGGTGGCGGTGGCCGCGGAGGGGGGCGTCGCGCACGACATTGAGCTGAAGAAGGGGGAGGCGATCCAGCTCACTGTCAGCCCCAACGGCAACCACGGCGCCGACACGACGCTTGTCGATCTCCGCATCGAGTGTGCAACGTCTGCTGAAGCCGCGCTCGTTGGCAGGCGCTGGACCACCGCTGACCTTGCTGCCGGCGCCTTGCCAGCCAATCCGCTCGTCGATGTCACGGGCGCAGCCTGGTGCTTCCTCGAGCCGGGGGCCGCCGAGGGGCCGGCGTTTCTCGCGCAGAGGAAGGAGGGAGTCGAAGGGAAGCCAGAGCTTGTCAGTTGGGTGCGCGGTGATCTACCGAGCGCGTTTGCCAACACGTCCCCGAGTCCGATCAAGGCCTGGACCGATCTCCCCGGCCACACCTTCTTCGTCCACCCCGCGCAGGATCGTCCTGTCGCCGTCGCCTGGATCTGCCCGGCCGACGGCCGATATCTCGTCAGCGGTGCGGTGGCCGACGGCCATCCGGCCGCGCTCGACGGCGTTTCGTTCACGCTCGCCGTCGTCGGCGGGGCTGACTATGGTGGGGCGCTTGTCGCCCTTGGGAAGCTCGAGGCCGAGCCGCTCCCGGAATTGCCGCCGCAGCCGACGCTCCCGGTGGCCTATGCGGTCGTCGAGGGGGAGCCCCACGATGTGCCCCTCCATCAACGGGGCGATCCGGAGAAGCCGGGCGCCGCGGTGCCAAGGCGCTGGCTCGACATCCTCGGTGGGGAGCCGGTGGCTGCCGACGGTGGGAGCGGCCGGCGGCAACTGGCCGAATGGATCGCCGGCAGTCCGCTCGCCACGCGCGTGATCGTCAACCGTCTCTGGCAGTGGCATTTCGGCGCCGGGATCGTGCGGACGCCAAACGACTTCGGCTCGCGCGGCGAGGCGCCGACCCACCCAGAGCTCCTCGAATGGCTCGCGGCTCGCTTCGAGGCCGACGGTGGGAGCCTCAAGGCCTTCCATCGCCTCGTCATGGATTCGGCTGCTTACCAGCGCTCGGGCACGGCTCCGGGTGGGGCCGACGCGATCGAGCGCGATCCCGACAACAAGCTTCTCGGGCGCTCTGTCCCCCGCCGGCTCACCGCCGAAGAGATCCGCGACAGTCTTCTCGTCGCCGCCGGCACGCTCGATGCGACGCCGGCCGAAGGGCATCCCTTCCCCCCGGAGGCCACCTGGGGGTTCTCGCAGCATGCCCCGTTCGTGGCTGTCTACGACAGCCCGCGCCGCAGTGGCTATTTGATGGTGCAGCGGCAGCGTCGCCACCCCTTCCTGGCGCTCTTCGACGGCGCCGATCCCAACGCCAGCACGCCGAAGCGGCAGACGACGACGATGCCGACGCAGGCGCTCTACTTTCTCAACGATCCCTTCTTCCATGCCCAGGCGGCGAAGGTGGTGCAGCGCGTCGGAGCGGAAGGGGCGGTCGCCGCGGGCATCGGGCGGCTCTCCCGCCTCCTCTTCCAACGCGATCCGCTTCCTGGGGAAGTTGAGCGGGCTCAAAAACTCCTCGCAGCGTATCCAGGCGGCTCGGGGGAGGGATGGGGGGCGCTGGCTCGCGTCCTCATGGCAAGCAACGAGTTTCTCTATCTCGACTGATCCTCCGGCCTCGACTGATCCCCCGTGGCGTCGCCCGCTTCCCGTCGCTCCATTCCCCGAGGCATCCCATGAACCGGCGCCATCTTCTCCGCTCCGCCATGGCAGGGTCGCTGCTGTTCGACGGTGTTGTCGCCGATCTTCTCCGGGCCGATGGCGGCGCAGCGGTGAGCGATCCGCTCGAGCCCCGGCTCCCGCCGGCGCTCGCGAAGGCGAAGCAGGTGATCTTCCTGTTCATGACCGGCGGCGTGTCGCACGTCGACACCTTCGATCCCAAGCCGGCGCTCGTGCGCGATCACGGCAAGGAGATCAAGGCCGATCATCCCGAGATCAAGAATCGACCCGGCTACGAGCGGATCTACCTCAAGCGGCCGCAGTGGGAGTTTGCCCCGCACGGCACCTGCGGCACCGAGGTGAGCACGCTCTTTCCCCATGTGGCGAAGCATGTCGACGACATCGCGATGATCCGCTCGATGCACACCTCCCACTCCAACCATTACAACGCCACGCTCGGCATGCACACCGGGTCGTTTGCCTTCTCCCGGCCGAGCATCGGCTCGTGGGTGAGCTATGGCCTGGGGACTTTCAACCGCAACCTGCCGTCGTTTGTCGTCATCGCCCCGCAGCAGACCTACGCCGGCACGCAGGTGTACGCCAGCGACTTCCTCCCCGGCGCCCATCAGGGAACGCTCGTCGTCCCCGGGGCCGAGCCGGTGGCCAACGTCGCGCCGCGGATTCCGGCCGACCGGCAGCGGATGGAGCTCGAGGCGCTCTCGGCCGCAAACGCCGAGCATCTTGCCGGCCGCCCCGGCGCCGCCGAGTTGGCGACGCGGCTGCGCTCCTTCGAGACCGCCTTCGGGATGCAGATGGCGG
>CAJAYZ010000083.1 GCA_903949225.1 uncultured Planctomycetaceae bacterium | reverse complement strand
GCCAAGCCGATCCCGATCCCGATCCCGGCGAGGAACAGGATGGACCACGCCAACCGCATCACCCCATCGATCGCCGCGCCTGGAACCCGGCACCACCGGGTGCAGATCGCTTCGCCGGCCGCCCACGAGGCGAGAAGGTCGCCGGTGATCACCGCCAGCGCCGGGTAGGCGGGCCAGATGTAGCCGGGAAGTTTCGTGCCGGCCGAAGAAAAGGCGATCACCCAGGTCGCCAGCCAGCAGATCATCAGTCGGATCGCATCCCGCCGCGCTGCAGCCGGCCCTCCGACGGGCCCGGCCGTGGGGGCGACGATCGCGGCGGCGTGGACGAGCGTTGCGGCGAGCACGATCGACCAGGGAAAGAAGCCGATCGCGAGGACGGCCGGGTAGTAGATGAACGCCGATCCGTCGTGTCCCTCCATCGGTGCCTGGAATCGGCCGACGTTGTGGACGAACAGGAAACCCTCGAGCCACGCGCCGCCGGTGCGGATCGTGACCGCGGCGTACCAGGGGAGGGCGACGGCCGCCGCCGTTCCCGCCACCAACGGGAGGCGGAGGCCTACGACGGCCCGCCACAGTCGGGGGATCCAGGGGATGGGGGGGACGGCGGAAGCCTGGTCATCCCAGGCCTGCCAGAGTGTGAAGGCGATGAAGGCGGCGAGCGGCATGACCAAGCCCAGCGGCCCTTTGGCGAGCACGGCACACCCGAGGGCAGCGCCGCAGGCGCAGGCACTTCGCCACGATCTCCAGCCCGGTCCGAGACGCCCTTGCGCCGGCCGCTGGCCGGTCACGAAGCACCACAACCCGAGGGTTGTGAAGAAGACGAGCGGGGCGTCCGGAGTGGCCGATCGCCCCCCCACGGCCGTCCAGACGCAGGTGGCCATGGCCAACCCGGCGAGCAGTCCGGCGTGGGCTCCAAAGCCGATCCTGCCGATCCGCCAAACGAGCAGGCAGGTGAGGGTCGTGAGGATGGCCGAACCGAGGCGGGCGCCGGTTTCGTTGCGGCCGGCAACGGCGAAGCCGGCCAGATGAACCCAGTTGACCAGCGCCGGTTTCTCCACGCGGAGGCGGCCGTTGAACGTCGGGACGACCCAGTCGCCCCGCTCGAGCATCGCCAGCGAACAGGCGGCGTTCTTCGGTTCGTCCTCGTCCCAGAGCGCCGGTCCCCCCAGATTCGTGAGGAGGACCAGCGCAGCGGCGGCAGCGACGACGGCGGCATGCAGGCGCGGCGGGATCACGGCAGGACACCTTCCCGGGGGGGTAAGCGAACAGGACCGCGGCTCCTGGCGGTCGCGCGGGGAGGGGACAGTAGGGGGAGCCACCCGGCGGGTCAAGCCATCCGGCCCCCCCCGACCGGCCCCCAGACAGCCCCGGTTTGGCGACGTTCCGCGTCCGGTTGACCCAGTTTTCCAGACAGGTATCTTCAGGCTTTTCCGGCGGTTTCCCGCCGACGCCGAAGCTGGGAGAGTGGCCGTTGGCAGACGAGCATTCGGACGACCAGGAGCCGGGGCCCGGTGGGCCTCCGGAAGGGGCCGAGGGCCAGCGCGGCAAAGACGCCGTCGATAACCCCTCCGAAGCGGGCGTGCTCCGCGATAGCGCCGGCGGTCGGCTGATCGAACTGCCGATCGAGCAGGAGCTCAAGGACAGCTACCTGACGTATGCGATGAGCGTCATCGTGGCCCGGGCCCTGCCCGACGTCCGCGATGGGCTCAAGCCCTCGCAGCGCCGCATCCTCGTGGCGATGAACGACCTCAATCTCTCCCCCGGGGCGGCGCGGGTGAAGTGCGCCAAGATCTCCGGCGACACCAGCGGCAACTACCACCCGCACGGCGAGAGCGTCATCTATCCCACGCTCGTGCGCATGGCCCAGGAATGGAACATGCGGCATGTGCTCATCGACAAGCAGGGAAACTTCGGCTCGATCGCCGGCCTGCCCGCGGCCGCCATGCGGTACACGGAGGCCCGTCTGTCGCCCATCTCGGCGATGCTGCTCGACGATCTCGAACTCGACACCGTCGACTACGTGCCGACCTACGACGAGCGGAACACCGAGCCGGTGGTTCTGCCGGGGCGATTCCCCAATCTCCTCGTCAACGGCGCCGGCGGCATCGCCGTCGGCATGGCGACGAGCATTCCCCCTCACAACCTCGGCGAGGTCTGCCGGGCGCTGGTAGCGCTGATCGATGATCCCGGCATCGGCCTCGGCCAACTGCTGCAGATCGTCCCCGGCCCCGACTTCCCCACCGGCGGGATCGTGATGGGGCGGGAGGCGCTGGCCCGAGGCTACGCCACTGGCCGGAGCACGATCACCCTTCGGGCCCGGGCCACGGTCGAGGAGTTCGGCAAGAACCGGACCCGGATCGTCGTCACCGAAGTGCCCTACCAGCAGTCCCGCGACGCGATCGAGGAAAAGATCGCCGAATTGGTCAACGAAGACCGGATCCGGGGGATCTCGGCGATCCGTAACGAGAGCGACCTCAAGGAGCCGGTCCGGTTGGTGCTGGAGCTGAAGCGTGACGCCGATCCCGACGTCGTGCTCAACCAGCTCTACCAGTTCTCCCCACTCCAGACGACCTTCTCGCTCATCTTCTTGGCGCTGGTTGACGGCAAGCCGCGGATTCTCACGTTCAAGAACATCCTCGAGGAGTTCCTCCGTCATCGCACGGCAGTCCTCCGCCGGCGCACCCAGCACCTCCTCCAGAAGGCCCGCAGCCGCAAGCACACCCTCGAGGGGTTGCTCGTGGCGCTGGCAAACCTCGACGAGGTGATCCGGATCATCCGCAGTTCCCGCTCTCAGGCCGAAGCCAAGGAACGCCTGACGAAGATCGAGGCGCCGGCGGCGCTCCTCGAACGCGCCCTCGGCTCGGAGGGCTTCGCGGTGCTCCAAGAGGAGCGTGGAGTGTCGGAGGCGTATGGCCTCTCGCCCGTCCAGGCAGATGCCATTCTCCGCCTCACCCTCGGGCAATTGGTCAATCTCGAGCAGGAGAAACTCTCCGGCGAACACCGGGAGTTGCTCGGCAAGATCGGTGACTTCCGGCGGCTCCTCGCAAGCGAGACGAACATCCGCGGCGTGATCCGTGCCGAGCTGAGCGAACTGGCCGAGAAGCACGGGGATGACCGGCGCACCGAGATCAGTGGCGAGGCGGGTGATATCCGCGACATGGCCGAACTGATCACCGAAGCGACGATGGTCGTGACGATCAGCCGGGCCGGGTACGTGAAGCGCACGGCCGCCGACACCTACCGGGCCCAGCGCCGGGGCGGGAAGGGGCTGACCGGTGCCCGGAGCGACGAAGAGGATCCGATCGAGCACCTCTTCGTCGCCAGCACCCACGACTTCCTCCTTGTTTTCACGACGCACGGAAAGGTGTTCACGCTCCGCGTCTTCGAGCTGCCCGAACTCGCCCGTGACGCCAAGGGACGGGCGCTGGTCAACCTCCTCGAGTTCGAGAAGGGAGAGAAGGTGGCCGACTGCCGCGCCGTGTCGGGCTTCGAGGATTCGGGGCAGTTCCTCATGCTCGCCACCCGCAGCGGGGTCGTGAAGAAGACTCCGCTCGAGGAATACAAGCGACGGCGTACGAAGGGGCTGATTGCCGTCAAGCTCCGCGACGGCGACGAACTCGTCGACGCCGTGATCACGCGGCCGGGGGACGAACTCGTCCTCTCCACGGCGAAGGGGATGGCGATCCGCTTCCCGGAATCCGACGCCCGTCCGATGGGGCGCGATACCAGCGGCGTCCGCGGGATCAAGCTTTCCTCGGGCGACCGTCTCGTGGGGATGGTGGTGGCCGACCCCGAGGCGACGCTCCTCACCGTGTGCACCCACGGCTACGGCAAGCGGACGCCGTTTGGCCCAGGTACGGAGCTCACCGGCCCCGGCCCAGACAGTGACGGCGAGGGAGAAGCCGCCGACGTCGTGGCCGCCGATGCCGACGATGGCGCCGGGGATGAGGGGGGCGACGGCGGATCGAGTGGCATGCGCTACCGCACCCAGCACCGCGGCGGCAAGGGCGTGCGTGACATCAAGGCCACGCAGCGCAACGGCGAGGTTGTTTCGGTGGTGGCCGTCAAGGACGACGATCAGGTCTTGATGATGACGTCGCGCGGCAAGATCCAGCGGGTGAACGTCGCCGAGATCAAGGCCATCGGTCGCAACACCCAAGGGGTGAGGATCATGCGTCTGGATGACGGCGACACGCTGGCGGCCGTCGTGCCGGTACCGGCGAGCGAGCAGGAGGACGGCGATCCCACTGAGGGGGACGGGCCGGTCGACGGCGGTGATGCACCGCTGGCGGGCGGCGGCCCCCCCGCAACCGGCGGTGACGCTCCGGCAACCTGACGCGGGCGCGCGATCAAAGGCCCGTTCGTGGCGGCGGGCCGGGGCTGTCCTTCGGCAGTGTCTGGATCGATCAACCGGATTCACTCAAGGGGGCATCATGCGGATCGCGGTCGTGGGAACGGGCTACGTCGGCCTCGTCTCGGGAACCTGTTTTGCGGACAGCGGCAACGTTGTCACCTGCCTCGACATCAACGCCGACAAGATCGCTCGGCTCAATCGCGGCGACATCCCGATCTATGAGCCCGGGCTCGAGGAACTCGTCGAACGCAACGTCCGCGCCGGCCGTCTCCGGTTCACCACCGATACTGCGGCGGCGGTGAGCCGTGCTGAGATCGTCTTTCTCGCTGTCGGCACCCCGCCGGCGGCTGATGGCTCGGCCGACCTCACTGCCCTCTGGCGGGTGACCGAATCGATCGCACCGCACCTCGATCCGGCAGCGCTGGTCGTCACGAAGAGCACCGTGCCGGTGGGGACGTGCGCCGGGATCGAGGCCCGATTGCTTGCCGCGACGGGCCGGCCCTGTCGGGTGGCGAGCAATCCTGAGTTTCTCAAGGAAGGAGCCGCGATCGACGACTTCCAGCGGCCCGACCGGGTTGTCGTCGGGGTCCGCTCCGCCGCCGATGGCGAGTTGCTCCGGAATCTCTATGCCCCCTACCTCCGCACGGAGCATCCGTTTCTGGCGATGTCGCCGGAGAGCGCGGAAATGACGAAGTATGTCGCCAACGCGCTGCTGTCGACAAAGATCAGCTTCATCAACGAGGTGGCGAATCTCTGCGAGCGGATCGATGCCGACATCGACGACGTCCGCCGCGGGATCGGGCATGACAATCGGATCGGCTTCGCCTTTCTCTTTCCGGGCGCGGGGTATGGCGGGAGTTGTTTTCCGAAGGATGTTCAGGCCCTGGCGGCAATGGCCCGGGCCCAGGGGCTTTCCCCGCGAGTCCTCTCCGCCGTTCATGACACCAACGTCGCCCAGAAGCTCGTCCTCGGTGCCAAGCTCGATGCCCACTTCGGGGGGCAACTCTCCGGCCGCCGCGTGGCGTTGTGGGGGCTGGCCTTCAAGCCCCGCACCGACGATATCCGCGATGCCCCGGCGCTCGATCTCATCGACCACCTCCTTGCCGGTGGGGCGACGGTTGCCGTCCATGATCCCGAGGCGATGGCGAACGTCCGGGCCATCTACGGCGACCGCCTGACCTACGCGGAGCGGCCGATGGAGGCGCTCGACGGGGCCGACTGTCTCGTCATCGTCACCGAGTGGGGGGAGTTCCGTCGGCCCGACTTCGACGAGATGGCCTCGCGGCTCGGGGCAAAGGTCATCTTTGACGGCCGCAACCTCTACTCGCCGGCCGAGATGAGGTCACGCGGCTTCACGTACCACTGCATCGGCAAGGCGCCGGTCCTCCCGGGCTGATTGGGGCCGGCGTGAACGGGGAAAGCGTGAACGATCACGATCGAGCGGAGCAGGGGAGAGCCGTCCCTCCGGTGCGTTGGATAGAGCAGGCGACCTCGGATGGGGCTCGGGCCGGCACGCTCGTCACTCCCCGCGGATCGGTGCCCACCCCGCTGTTCATGCCCGTGGCAACGGCGGCGACGGTCAAGGGGGTCGACATTGGGCGGGTCGCCGGTACTGGCGCCGGAATGGTGCTGGCCAATGCCTACCACCTCCACCTCCGCCCTGGCGAGGAGATCGTCGAGGCGGCCGGCGGCGTCGCGCGGTTCATGGGATGGGATGGGCCGATGCTCACCGACAGTGGTGGGTTTCAGGTGTTCAGCCTCGCCAAGCAGGTGAAGGTGACCGAGGAGGGGGCGTTCTTCCGCTCGCATCTCGACGGCCGGGCGATCGCCTTCACGCCGGAGGCGTCGATGCGGATCCAGGAGCGGATCGGCGCCGACGTCGCGATGCAACTCGACCATGTCATCGCCCTTCCGGCCGATCGGGATGCCGTCGCCGACGCGATGGAACGCTCGATCCGCTGGGCGAAGCGCTGCCGCATCGCCCACCAGCGCCCCGATCAGGCCCTGTTTGGCATCGTGCAGGGGGGGCTCGATCCCGACCTCCGCGCCGAGAGCGCCGCCCGGCTCCAAGAGATCGGCTTTCCGGGCTATGCCGTCGGCGGGCTGTCGGTCGGAGAGGGCCCCGAGGCGATGGTGGCGACGCTCCGAGTCACCGTGCCCCGGCTCCCGGCCGACCGCCCCCGGTATCTCATGGGGGTGGGGCAACCGGCCGACATCATCCAGGCGATCGGCACCGGGATCGACATGTTTGATTGCGTCCTCCCCACGCGCTGCGGTCGCAATTCGCTCGTCTACACCTTCTCAGGCCCGATCCGCCTCCGCAACGCCCGGCATGCCCGCGATCGCCGGCCGTTGGAGGCCGATTGTCCCTGCCCCGCCTGCCGGCATGGCCGCGACTACCTCCGCCACCTGTTCCTCGCTGGTGAAATGCTCGGCCCGGTGCTCGCGTCGATCCACAACCTCACCTTCTACCAGCGGCTCGTGGCCCGACTCCGGGAGGCGGTGGTGGCCGGGCGTTTCGAGGCCGTCGCCAGCGGCATGCTCGACAGCCTGCTGGCTGGGGAGGAGCGGGGTTGATTCGGTGGGGATCAGCCGGCTCAGGCGGGGACCCGGTCGTTAGCCACCCCTCATGGGGCCCGGACGGCCCGTCGTCCGGCCCGGCCGTGTGTCGCTCTTGTCGGTGGTGCGCCAAGACCGATACATTTGCGGTTTTCCCCCCGCACGGTGGCGTCCCGCGCCCCCGTTCCGTCCGCCCGCAGGGTTCTCCTCTCACCATGCCGAGTTTCTCCCCTCCGACAGCCGTGGTCTCGTTGTTTGGAGAGCAGGGGCCGGCGACCCCGACGCAACTCCTCCTCCAGGTCCTGCCGTTCCTGCTCGTGGGGCTGGCCGCCTGGACGTTGCTGTACAAGCCGGAACGCGAGCGGATGAAGCGGCAGCAGGATCTCCTTTCCGGGCTCAAGAAGAACGACCGTGTCCTCACCTCGGCGGGCATCTACGGCACCGTGGCCAACGTCGACCGGGAATCCGGTCGCGTGACCCTCAAGGTGGATGACGCCGCTAACGTCAAGATCCAGGTGGCCCTGTCGACGATCGCGTCGGTGCTCGACGGATCGACGGAGTCCGCCGCATCGAGCGGGTGACTTTTCCATCCGGTACCCACCCCACTCCCGAATCCCGATCCGCATCGAAAGTGAGTCTGCGACCCATGCTTCCGCTCCTCGTCCTTCCCCTCGCCCAGGCCGCCGTCGCTGCCGCCCCCGAAGTCGCCGCTGCCACCACGGCAGCCACCGCACTCCCCTGGTGGCGGGTGGGGTATGGCGTCTGGCTGCTGGCGCTGCTCACGATCCTGGTCCCGACGATCCTCGCGTGGTTCCTCGCCAAGGCGTTGCGGGTCTCCGACATGTGGGGGCGCCTCGCCACCGTGCTGACGGCGCTCGTCGCCGGCCTGGCGATCATCGCGCTGGGGTGGCCGCCCCGCCTCGGCATCGACCTCAAGGGAGGCGTGATCCTGGTCTATGAAGTCGATGGCTCAAAGCAGGTCGGCGGTCAGGTCGAGGATGCGATTGGGAAGATCGAGTCGCTCCTCACCGCCCGCGAAGGCCGCCTCGGCACTGCCACCCGCATCGCCGACGGCAGGATCGGCGTGAAACTCGAGACCACCGACGCCGCCTCCCGGGCGTCGTTCATCGACGGCGTCGAAAAGCTCGACTACGGCGGTGCGAAGGTTCGGCTCGCAAAAGCTCCCGTGGCGGCCGATGCGCTCGATCTCGAGTTCGAGGTCGAGGGGCGGTCGGCAGCGGTCGACATGGACAAACTCGTCGCCGCGGTGGCCCGCCGGGTCAATCCGGGCGGTCAGAAGGAAGTCACGGTCCGTCGCTACGGCATCGACCAACTCGAGGTGATCGTTCCTGAGGTCGACCAGTCGGAGGTCGACTCGATCAAGAAGGTGGTCTCGAAGTCGGGCGTGCTCGAGTTCCGCATCACCGCCAATCGGGACGATCCCCGCCATCGCCGGGTCATCGAGTTGGGGGAGCGTTCGGTCGGCGAATCGGTTGTGGACGGCGGCAATCCGGTCGGACGCTGGATTCTCCTCAACACGGAGAAGTTCGGTGCTGACGAACGGGGCGGGCTCGTGACCCGCAACGCCGCCGATGGCAACGTCGAGGTGCTCGTGGTGCTCGACCGCTTCGACGTCACCGGTGGCTATTTGACGCGGGCCTCGAGCAACTTCGACCCGCAGTCGCTCGCGCCGTGCGTGAACTTCTCGTTCAATTCGGCCGGCTCCAGCCTGTTCGGTGTCCTCACCAGCAGCAACCTCCCCGATCCGGCCAACCGACTCAAGAGCCGGCTGGGGATTGTCCTCGACGGGGAACTGCTCTCGGCTCCGGGGATCGAAAGTACGATCTCCTCGAACGGTCAGATCACCGGTAACTTCCGGCAGCGGGACGTCGACGAGATCGTCGAAGTTCTCAATGCAGGCAGCCTGCCCACGGCCCTTTACAGCGAGCCGATCAGCGAACAGCGGATCAGCCCGCAGCTCGGTGCCGACACGATCCGCTCCGGGGCCCGGGCGATGCTCCTGGCAACGATCGTCGTCCTCGCCTTCATGCTCGCCTACTACCGCTTCTCCGGCCTCGTGGCCGATCTCGCGGTGCTCCTCAACATCATCCTCGTCGTCGCCCTGATGATCTCGATCAAGGCGGCGTTCACCCTCGCCGGCCTCGCGGGGCTCGTGCTCTCGATCGGCATGGCGGTCGACGCCAACGTGCTCATCTACGAGCGCATGCGTGAGGAGACCGACCGCGGTGCGGCCCTGCGGATGGCGATCCGCAACGGCTTCCAGCGAGCGTTCTCGACGATCCTCGATTCCAACCTGACGACGGTCATCACCGGCGTCGTCCTGTTCTTCATCGGCACCGATCAGCTGAAGGGCTTCGCCGTCACCCTCATCCTCGGCCTGCTCCTCAACCTGTTCACGGCCGTGTTCTGCTCCCGCGTGATGTTCGATCTCGCCGAGCGGAACGGCTGGATTCGCAAGCTCAACATGGGGCGGATCTTCGGGGTGACGAACTTCGAGTTCGTCCGCTGGGTGCGGCCGGCGATCCTCGGCTCGGCGGTGTTCATCCTCGCCGGCTTGGCCGCGGCGGCCCAGCGTGGGCAGGGGCTCTTCGACATCGATTTCACCGGCGGCACGAGCGTCCAGGTAGCCTTCAAGCCGGGGAAAGCTCCCGACATCGCCGACGTCCGGGAGGCCGTCAAGGCGCTCCCCAACACGGCAGTGAGCGCGGTGACCGTCGACGGGGAGTCGCCACGATTCAAGGTCGACACGTCGCTGCGTGACACCGCCGAGGTGCAACGCACGCTCCAAACGGTGTTCCCCGACAGCCTCCTCACCTATGAGATGTCGTTTGCGGATGTCGCCACGGCGCCAGCCTCCGAAGGACAGGCCGCCGAAGCCGCCCGGACGACCGCGACGCTCACCTTCCCCTCGAAGATCAATCAGGCCACGTTGCGGGAGAAGATCGAGGCCACCCTGACGGCCGAAGGAGTGGGGGCGGTGCCGTTTGCCATCGAGGCCCCCGGCGCCGTGGCCCGCTCGAAGCCGTACGAAACCTGGAAGCTCGCCTCCGGCATGGACGCCGAGACGACGGCGCGTGTCCTCGGGAAGATGAAGAGCGATCTGGCCGGCACGCCGGTTTACTTTTCGGCCAACTCGATCGGTGGCAAGGTGGCCGGGAACACGAAGGTCACGGCGGTTTATGCCCTCCTGGCCAGCCTGGGGATGATCGTGCTCTACGTCTGGCTGCGGTTCCAGAATGTCGCCTTCGGTCTGGCGGCAGTCGTGGCTCTCATTCACGACGTCCTCGTGGCGGTCGCCTGCTTGGCGATCTCGCACTACGTGGCGCCGTTCCTCGGTTGGGCGCTCGTCGACGACTTCAAGATCAGCCTTGATGTCGTCGCCGCGCTGCTCACGATCATCGGATTCTCGATCAACGACACGATCGTGATCTTCGACCGTCTCCGCGAGTTGCGGGGCAAGGCGCAGTACGTGACCGCCCCGATGATCGACAAGGCGGTCAACCAGACTCTCAGCCGCACCGTCCTCACCTCCGGCACGGCGTTTCTGGCGACCCTGATCCTCTTCCTGTTCGGTGGATCGGGCATCCATGCCTTCGCCTTCACGATGCTCGTGGGCATCATCACCGGCACCTACAGCACGATCTACATCGCCTCCCCGATCGTGCTCTGGCTGCAGCGGTGGTTTGCCGAGGCGCCCGCCGGTGCAGCGGCGGCGGCTTCCCGTGCCGCCGGCACCGCCTAAGATCTGTTGGCCCCGGGGGGCGGATTGTCTCCCCGGGGCCTGCGACTTTGCTGACCATGCGGGTCGAGGCACCCTGACCGACGGGGATTGAAGTCGCGATGCGCTCCGGTCGGGCCACGTCCCGACATTTGAGGGGCTAGAGTTTTCCGGACGGCTCGCTGACCGCACGAGGCCTCGGGGACACCGGAAAAATGATGCGCACTGCCAGGTTCCTGACGGGGTTGGTGATGGTCGTGACCGGGGTCTCTCTCGCCGCGCCGATGGCCACCCGGCTCGTCGAGGCCCAGTTGGGAGGAGCCCGTGGCGTCGCGGTAGCTTCAGCGCCGGCATCATCGCCGGCGGGCCCTGCAGCCTGGGCGGGGGCGGGCCCGGTTTCAGCTGTGGGCCCCGCAGGGGCCGGTGGATACTGCATCCCCGACACCCGCTCTGCGGTCGCCGACGGTCCTGATCTGGCCACTCCCCAGGAGGCCTTCAGCCTTCCGCTCCCGGCCGACGAACTCCAGGCTCCCGCGGCAGGCTATCAGCCTCCGCCCCCTCCGAACGTCCTTCCGGCGTCGCCTGCCGATCTGTCCCTCGCCCCCCCCTCCTTCAACAGCACCTACCGCTCAACCCTCGATGTGCCGCCGCCCCCGCTCCTCGACGTCGCCGCGCCGGCTCCGCTGGCAGTGAGCACGCCTGCACGTGATGGTGCGACGACGTTGGCGGGGGGGCTGATGCCGGGGGCAGGGGTGATCCACACCGTCTCGGCCGAGATCCCGTCGGCACCGGCCTTCACGGCCTTTTCGGCGGTCGGACTGCCGACGGCAGCGGCGGCCGCTCCTTCGGCTGCTCCGGGCACCTACACGATCCGTGACGGCGACGATCTCACGTCGATCGCGACCCGCCTCTACGGCCATCCCGGCGCTGCGGAGGCGATTTGGTCGGCCAACCGCGACCGGCTGACCGATCCGGCGGTTTTGCCGATTGGGCTTTCGCTCCGCATTCCCCCCACTTGGGTTCCTCCCGCGGCACGGCAACGGGGACTTGCCGGTGCGGGAGCGCCGATCGAGCCGGCGAGCCGCCCGGCGCGGGTCCGAGTGGGGCCGGGTGAATCGCTCGAGAGCCTGGCGGAGCGGTTCTATGGCGACCGGGCCATGGCCGGCCGGCTGTGGGAGGCCAACCGCGACCAACTCCGCAGTCCCGCTCTTCTCGTGGCCGGAATGGACCTCCGCCTCCCCTGATGGCGTGACGGAGCCGGCCAGCGGCGTGGAAAATCGTCCGGATCGGGTCTTTCCCCGGCGGATTGGGTAGAATCACAGGTGGATCCAGCCCCGTTCCGCGGAGGGCCGGGACGCTCACGCAGAGGGGAACCCATGGCACGCCACACCGCAGCAGACGGAGCCCCGGAGGATCCGGACAGCCCAGACGATGGAGTGATGGCCACCTCGGCGCTGCTCGCCCGCGATCTGCCGGCGCTGGCTGCCAGCCTTGTGCTCCATGTCGTGCTCCTCCTCACGCTCGCCCTTGTTGGCGTGGCCACGCCGCCGGCAGCGCGTCCGGCGGTGACCGTCATCGAGACGCCCCTGGAGCGCGACGAAGAGGTCGATCTGGCACCGCAGGAGATGATCGTCAGCGACATGCCGGAGGAGACCGGCGCGGCCGGCGATGATCAGTCAGCCGACGTGGCCCAGTCGCTCGCCCCCGTCCTCGACACGGTTTCGATGACGCCAGTCGAGCCCAGTCCGGAACTCGTCGGTGACATCCAGATCGATCCGCTCGACGAACTTCCCACCGCCACCGAGATGGACGAGACGATCGTCGTTCGGGGGGCGGTCGGCGCGACCACCAGCGGCGCGTCGGGCGCGGTCGACCGCTTGACTGCCGAGATCGATGCTTCGCTCCGGCAGCGTCCGACGGTCGTGGTGTGGGTGTTCGACCAGTCGGTGAGCCTCTCGGCGCAGCGCAAGGAGATCGCCAGTCGGCTGGAGCGCGTTTTCCATGAACTCGGCGCCGACCGCACGCAGCGACACCGCCCCGATCTCGAAAACATCGTGGTCGCGTTCGGGAAGAACGTGTCGCTTATTACCAAGAAACCGACCGACGACGTGGTTGAGGTGATCAAGGCGATCGACTCGGTGCCCGTCGACGATTCCGGGGTGGAGATGACGTTCGCCGCGATTCGGGCCGCGGCCGACAGCGCCCGGATCTACCGCACCTCCGCACCGAAGAAGAATGTCATGGTCGTCGCCTTCACCGACGAGGTCGGGAATGACCAGCAACTCGCCGACCAGACAGCGCAGTACTGCCGCAAGCTCGGCATCCCCGTCTATGTCGTCGGTGTTCCGGCGCCGTTCGGGATGCGGGAGGTGCGGATGAAGTATGTCGAGTTTGACCCCAAGTTCGACCAAGGCGATGCCGAGCAGTGGGCGGTGATCGAACAGGGGCCGGAGACGCTCTATCCCGAAGTGGTGCGGGTCAGCAGCGGCGCCCGCGAGGACGAGGCGATCGATTCAGGCTTCGGGCCGTTCAGCCTCTCCAAGCTGTGCGCGGAGACCGGCGGGATCTACTTTCGCGTTCATCCCAACAGCGGTGAGCGTGGCCGGGTCACCAACCAGATGGTGGGGCCGATGGCGTCCCAGATCCGCTATTTCTTCGATCCCGACGTGATGCAGGCCTACCAGCCCGACTACGTCGCTGCGGCGAAACTCCAGCAGGACATCACGGGGAACGCGGCCAAGAAGGCGCTTGTCGAGGCGGCCCGGTCGACGGAGATCCAGCCGATGGAGTCTCCGGTGATGACGTTCCCCCGGCGGGACGATGCGGCACTGGCGGCCCTCCTCTCCGACGCCCAGAAGGTGGCGGCCAGGGCCCAGCCAAGGATCGACGCGCTCCACGCCACGTTGACCGCCGGAGCACCGGGCCGAGAAGCGATCAAGGAACGACGCTGGCAGGCGGGCTACGATCTGGCGCTCGGGCGGGTGCTCGCGGCGAAGGTCCGGACCGATGCCTACAACCAGATGCTCGCCCAGGCCAAGCTGGGGATGAAGTTCCAGGACGAGAAGAGCGACACCTGGCAGTTGGAGCCGAGCGAGGAGGTCACCGTCGGATCACAGACGGAAAAGCTCGCCAAGCAGGCCACGGAACTCCTCGAACGCGTGGTCCGAGAGCATGCCGGCACCCCGTGGGCACAGGTAGCTGCCACGGAGTTGCGGACTCCGCTGGGGTATCGGTGGACGGAGCGGTTCACCGGGGTGAACACGCCGCAGATGGCCGACGCCGGAAACAACAACAACGTGCCAGCGCCCCCTTCGGACGACCAGAAGCGGAAGCTCGGTCCGCCGAAGCCGAAGCGGAATCTCAAGAACCTCTGACCGCCCCACGCTGGCGGCTAGAAGGTCAGGTTGCCGTCGGCGAAGCTTTCGCGGCTGTCGTAGGCGTGGAAGTTGCGCGAGATCCGCTGGGCGAGGATCTGGAGGAACATGGCGCGGAACTGCGCCTCGCTGCGGTCGCTGACCGGCATGGCGCCATCGGTCGGGAAGCTGAAGTCGTCGTAACGCTTCGTGAACACGACCTTCTTCTCGGCGACGTCGAACACGCGAACGGTGAAGCTCGCGCGGCCTCGGTAGAGCGTCGAGCCCTCGTGCATGCGGAAGGATTCGAGATCAATCCCCACCACCATGTCAGCGTCGAGCGACTTGCCGACGGTGGGGTAGTCGATCCAGGAGTTCTCGTCGATCCAGCGGGCGACCTCGTCCTGGCTGATGACGCGAGTCTTGCGGACGTTCTTCTCGATCAGCGCGCCGACGGTGCCGGCGAGTTCGCGGGAGGATCCGGCATCGCTGAACTCGAGCTCGACGATCGGCTTGCAGATCACCGCGACATGCTTCCCCTTGAGCCCCTTGTATTCCGCCGGGGTGTCCTGAGGGGCAATGAGATAGGCCGCCGTGAGGAGCGTGGAACAACCGGATGCCACCGGCACGAGCAACGCGATGGCCAGGCAGACACCAGCCAGAAACGGGCGGCGCGATGACCGGGAACCGGCTTCAGCGACGGCGTGGGCGGGGCACATGCGAGATCCCTCGGGGGTGGACTCCGGAACAACCGCACGGAGGGCGGCCGGGGCCGGATGGGCCGGGACTGTAGCCGTGAGGGGAGCGTGGGGGAAGATCGCCTTCGCTATCTGGCCGTGGAAAAAGACATCCATGACCTTTTTCCACTCAGGACATCATCGAAAAAGCAGAGGTTTTTCGTGGATGTTGGCCGCCGCATCCAGCGGCGGGGCACTTTATCCACAACCTGCTCTGCGTAGGCCGGTTTCGAGGCATGGATGGCGGCCGGCAGGGCCGCGGCGGCAAAATAGGTAGTTATGGCAGGCCCAGCGCACGAAACCCCCGACGACGACCTTCTCGAAACGCTCGCCGCGGCCCTGCCGAAGCAGGGATTGTGGGATTGGCCGGTGCTCGTCGGCGTTTCGGGCGGAGCCGACAGCGTCGCCCTGCTCGTGGCCCTCGTCTCGCTCGCGAGCCGGCGTGGAGCGAGTGGGCGGATCCTCGTGGCCCACGCCCACCATGGCTTGCGTGCCGAGGCCGACGACGATCTCCGTTTCGTCGTGGCGCTCGCCGCCGATCTCGGCGTGGAGGTCGTGACAGAGCGGCTCGGCTTGGGGGGAGCGACGGGGAACGGCGGCGAGGGGCTCGAGGCCCGCGCCCGGCGTCTCCGCTATGGCTGGCTCGGACGGATCGCCCACGAGCGTGGGGCAAGGCATCTACTCGTGGCCCACACGGCCGACGATCAGGCCGAGACGATCCTCCACCGCACGCTTCGCGGGACGGGGGTGGCTGGGCTCTCGGGAATGAAATCCGCCCGCCGGTTCATCGATGGCGTGGCCCTCCTCCGCCCCTTCCTCGCGATTCGGCGGGCCCGGCTCCGTCGCTTTCTCGTCGAGCGGGGGCGATCGTGGCGCGAGGATGCGTCGAATGCCGATCCAAGGTTCTCCCGGGCGTTTCTCCGGCATGAGGTGTTGCCGCGTGTCGAGGCGGGGGCGTGGCCCGCGGCCACCGAGGCGCTTATCCGCCTCGGGCAACAGGCGGGGCTTGTCTCGGCGGCCCTCGACAGCGCTGCCGGGTACCTCCTCGATCGTCACGCCCGCCGGCTAGCCGACGACGCTGTCAGCCTCGATGCCGCAGCTTTGGCTCACCTCGATCCCCATCTTCTCGCCGGGGTTTTCGTGGCCCTGTGGCGGCAGGAGGGCTGGCCAGAGCGCGACATGACGGCCGCCCACTATGCCCGCCTCGTGGCCCTGCTTACCGCGGCCGAACGCCAGGAAGCGGCCGCGATCTGCCTCCCAGGGGGCGTGCGGGGGAGTGTCACCCCGTCCGGCAGGATCGAACTTCGCCCCGGTGTTTCACCCGGCGACGACGCCTGCTGAAATGCCGACGCCCGGCACTCCCGCTGGGAAGTGCCGGGCGTCTGTCAATCGAATGGCCGGGCTCAGACACCCCGGCCCTGGGAGGCCGGGCTCAACTCGTTCAGTGATGGACGCCGCGGGCCTGATAGCCACCGCGCGACTTGAACCAGCCAAGCAGGGCGAGATAGCAGAGGAGCATCGCTGCCGGCACCAGCGCCGTGAGCTTGAGGGCCTGGCGTCCGCCGAACAGCCCGGCTGCTTCGACGAGCTTCTTGTCGTTGGCCGCCGTCGCCGCGGCGGTATCCCACCACGTCACGAGGCTCTCCTGCTCGGCGACCGCCTTGGGGTTGGTGGCCTTGTCGGAACGCATCAAGTCGAGGGCGCGCTGGGCCTCCTTGCCACCGTCTTCGAGCACGGCGGCCTTCTTGCCGTCGAGCCCGACCGACTTCAGCCAGAGGAACTCCCCTTCCTTGTCCGACTTGTACCGCTCGTATACCGCCTGGTCGGCCTGCCTGAGGTTCTGCGAGGCGTTCTGATCCTGGAAGAATCCGATGCCCGGGCCCCCCAGCAGCCCAGCGGAGAGCATGCCGGCGGCACCCGTGGCGCCGATCGTGATCGCGCCCCCCTTGGGGAACTGCTCGCTCACCACGGCGAGCATCGTCGGCCAGAGGAAGGTCTTGCCGATGCCGTAGACGGTGGCGGCCACGATGCACATCACGCCCCCCTCGGCGTTGCCGAGGAGCGTCAGCCCGAGGGCCCCGAGAAGGGCCGACAGGGCGAGCAAACCGAGCGGCGAGATCCGCTCGACGATCGGGCCGGCGAAGAACCTGAGGATGAACATCAACGCCGAGGTATAGACGAAGAGGAGCAGGCCATTGGCCGGGCTGGCCATGATGCTGCCGGTGATCTTGCCGATCCAGGAGTCGGTGCCGAGTTCGACGTAGCCGACCAACGCGTGGATGAGAAGGAGGAAGGCGAGCATCGGATAGCCGATCTTCCAGCCAGTCGCCGCGCCGAAGCCCACGAGCAGGGCGGCGCCGGCGGCAGCCGCGAGCCAAAGCGGGAACTGGAGATCGCTCTTGAAGAACAGCGCGAGCAATGCACAGATCACCGCGGCCCCGAGCATGCCGAGTTCCCCGAGCATGTCGCGGTAGGAGATGCCCGACGTGCTTGCCTCGCTCTTCGGGAACCGCTGGCCGAGAAGCATCAGCCCGTAGATCGCCACCGGCACGAGGAACAGCGAGATCTGCACTTGCCAGGAGACCGGCTTCGCGCCGCTGCCGCCGGTCATGAAGTAGCTGGCAAGACCGCCGAGGATCAGGCCGCCCGGCCATCCGGCGTGGAGGATGTTGAGGTAGTGGGTCTTGTCCTTGGGGAAGAGCGTCGCCACGAGCGGATTGACGACCGCCTCGGCGATGCCGTTGCCGATGGCGAACAGGAACATGCCCCAGAAGAGGCAGAAGTAGGCCGCGGGCTTGCCTCCCGAGGCATATGCGGCGCCGGCCGCCAGGGTGAGGACGGCCGACACGATGTGGGTCGCGAACGCGGCGGTCATCAGTCGCCCGAAACCGATCCGGTCGGCAATCAGGCTGGAGAGGAGAATGATGATGCCGAAGCCGGTCAGACCACCCCCGGTGATGGCACCCAGTTCGGTCTGCGTGAAGCCGTACTGTTCGGCCCACTGGCCGAGAATGCCGGCCCGGATGGAGAAGCCGACCCCCGCAGCCGCGATCGCCATGAAACCTGCCCAGAGGAGCCGCTGGGCGTTGACACCCGCCGGCGAACCGGCGTCGGCGGAGGAGTGGGTGGAGTGCTCGGGCGCGTTCATGCGATCTCGCTTGCGTAAATGTTGGGGAAATCCACGCCGCTTCCCCCCGGAAACGGCATGTGAGGATCGGCACTATAGCAAGGGGGCGTGGTTCACGGAATCCGGGTCGTTCGCCCCGGCCGGCTCGCGGGAGAACCGGGCCTGAGGGGCTGTTGACCCCGGGTTTCCCGGGCACGTACCCTCCCGCCCCCGATCGACCCTTCCCGTCCGTTCGTCCCGGCCCGAAGTCCCCTGCGCCTCATCTCTTGAACCGCTTCTCTGACACGCTCTGGACGGTCGTGCGCTGGGCCGTGCCCGTCACGGTCGCCGCGGTGATCGCCGCTGTCGCCATCGGTTCCAACCGACTTGGCGAGGAGGTGCGGATCCGCGCCGAGGCGCGGCTGGCGCGGGAGTTCCCCGATCTCGTCGTCCAGGTGCAGGGGGCGAGCGTCGTCTCCGGAGAGGGGCTCGTCCTTCGCGGAGTCTCGCTCACCGACCCGAAGATGCCCCAGCAGTGGCGGCAGTTGGTCTGGATCGACGAGGTGCGGCTGGCCTGCGGGACGACGCTCACGGATCTCTCCGCTGGCACTCCGAAGATCGCCTCCGTGCGTGTCCGTCGGGCGGTCGTCCATGTGGTGCGGCATCATCAGGGGGCATGGAACATCTCCCGACTCGCCGGGCGTGCCAGAGGCGGGACGATGGTGCCGGTGAGTGTCGAGGATGGCACGCTCTTGGTTGATGACCTCAGGCTCCAGGCCCGGACGACGCTCCGCCGCGTCCAGGTCGATCTCCAGCCAGAGGCCAACGACACCGTTGCGGTCCGTGGCAGCGCCGACGGCGATCTGTTCGATCGGGCGAGCGTCCAGGGGAGAGTCGTTCCCGCCACCGGTGGCTTCGATCTCACCGGGGCCATCGAATCGATCGACGTCGCCCCCCGCCTCACGCATCTGGTCGCGGCAGAGGCGGAGTCGATCGCGTCGGCGGAGCGGGCTGCCGAAGTCCGGCGTTTCGGGAGTGGCCTCCGGGGTCGGATCGACCTCGGCTGGCGGGCGGCCGGCTCCCTCCGCGATCTCGGCGCCACCCAGACGACGGTGGCCGCGCGGCTGGAGTCGGGGCGCTATGAACATGCCGCGCTCCCCTTTCCGCTCCGCGACATCTCGGCGGCCTTCGTTGCCGACAGGACGGGCGTGCGCTGCGAGCGGCTCGAGGCCCATACCGGTTCGGCGCTTCTCCGTGGGTCGGGGCGGCTGGCTGGATGGAGCGGCGACGCCGATTTCGACCTCCTCATCGAGGCGGAGCGGCTCGTCGTCGACCGGCAATGGGAGGGCCTCCTGCCCGATACTTGGAAGGTGCAGTGGAGCCGGCTCCTCCCTGCCGGTGAGGTCGATCTGCGGGCCCAGTTCACCCGTCGCGCAGGCGCCATCGATCCGAAGGTCTCGGTCCGTTGCCGGAACGCCTCGCTCACCCACTACCGTTTTCCGTATCGCGTCGACCGCACCGTCGGCACCGTGGTCGTCGATGGCGGGGCGGTGGCGATCCACCTCACCGGGCAGGCCGGCGGCCGTCCAGTCCACATCGAGGGGGCGTTCCGGTCGACGCCCCAGGGAACGGCCGGTGCGCTCGAGGTCCGCGGGGATGCGATGCGTGTCGATGACGGGTTGCTTGCCGCGATGCCCGCGCGGAGCCAGGCGATCGTGCGATCCTTGCGGGCAGCCGGCGTCTTCGATTTCGTCTTCCGTCATGAACGCGACGCCCGCTTTCCCACCGGTCACTCAAACACCCTGGGGATCCGGCTGGTCGACTGCTCGATGAACTACGCCGGCTTCCCGTATCCGCTCACGAAGGTTCAGGGGAGCCTGCGGATGCAGGATGGCACCTGGACGATCAAGGACATCGTCGGCAGCAATGACACCGGCACGGTGCGCTGCACCGGTGGGCTGGTGCCCCGCGGGGCCGACGACGGGGAACTGACCCTCGAGTTGGCAGGGCAAGGGGTCGTCATCGAACGCGAGCTGCGCGACGCGCTGCCCCGCGGCGCCCGCAACGTCTGGGACGATCTCGATCCCCGGGGAATGGTCGACTTCCAGGCCACCGTCCGTCATGCCATCCGGGCCCGCGGCACGACCGTCGAGGTTCGGGCGACGCCGCACGGCGACACGGTGTCGATCGAACCGTCCTGGTTCCCCTACCGACTGGAGCAACTCAAGGGGAATCTCGAGTGGAAGGACGGCCTGCTCCGCTTCGGTGGGGTGCGCGGCCGCCATGCCCGCACCACCGTGGCCACCGACGGCATCTGCCGGTTCCTCCCCGACGGCGGTTGGCATGTGTCCTTCACCCGCTTGGCCGCCGATCGTTTCCGTGCCGAGCACGACGTCCTCGAGGCGATGCCTGCGTCGCTGCGACGGGCCATCGCGGCCGTTCATCCCCATGGCCTGCTCTCGGTCGACGGGGCCCTTGACATCTATTCCACGCAATCGACCGCAGAGGGACGTCCCGGTCCCGCCGCGGCATCGTGGGACATGCAGCTCGACCTCGAGCAGGCCTCGCTCGAGATCGGCGCCCCGCTCGAGCACGTCCATGGTGGCGTCCACCTCCGCGGCCAGAGCGACGGCAGGGCATGGCGCTGCGACGGCGACATGCGGATCGACAGCGCCATCTGTCGCGGAGTCCAGCTGACTGGCGTCGAGGGCCCCCTGGCGATCGACGCCGCGGGTGTCCGGTTCGGCGCGTCGGCGGCGCGGGACGGGGAAGGGGAGCCTCGTCGTCTCCTCGCCCGGCTCGCCGGCGGGACGCTCGCCCTCGACGGCAACGTCGTCGCCGGAGATGGCGGTGGGTTCTCCCTTGCCGCATCGCTCTCGGATGCCGATCTCGAACGGATCACGGCCGACACCGGGCGCGGATTGGCCGGAGGGGCACGGCCCTACAAGGGGCGCGTGTTCGGTGCCCTCGAGCTTTCCGGGTCGCGGGCCGGCCCCCATTCGCTCGTCGGTCGGGGGCAGGTCCGGCTCCGCGATGCCGACATCTACGAGCTCCCCGTCGTCCTCGCCATGCTTAAAGTGCTCCGCGTGAAGGCTCCCGACCTGCGCGCTTTCGGATCGTCGGTCATCGATTTCCGCGTCGAGGGGCCGCGTGCCTACCTCGACAACATCGAACTCTCCGGCGATGCCATCAGCCTCGTCGGCAGCGGCGAGCTCGAGTTCGACTCGGTCGTCCACCTCACCTTCCGGTCGATCATGGGGGATTCGCAGGCGCAGTTGCCGGCAATGAAATCGATGCTCGGGGGAGCCAGTGGCAGTTTCCTCCTCATCCATGTCGATGGCCCCCTCGCCAATCCCGACATCAAGAGCGAGGCTTTTCCCACGCTCGCCGCGGCCCTGCAACAGTGGCAGTCGCAGACTCGAGCCCGCGACGCCGCCGTTCCACCACCGCCGCCGGGAGCCCTGCGGGGCCCGGCCAGCGGCCGGCAGGCAGGGTTCCTCTCGCCGATCTCCAGCCCCGGCGGCCCCCTGCCGCCCGCGGCGCCCGCATCCGTGCCAGCGCTCACCCCCGAGGCGGGTGCTGGCGGCGCGAGGGGTGGCTACAGTGTTGCTGCGCCGGTCACTCCCCCGGCCCCTCCTGCTCCCCGCATTTCCCCACCCGACGGACTGCCATGACCAGCGCGAAACTCCCCTTCGTGAAGATGCACGGACTCGGCAACGACTACGTTTACATCGACGGTTTTTCCGTCGCCGTGCCGTCCGATCCGCCGGCCCTCGCACGACGAATCT
>CAJAYZ010000082.1 GCA_903949225.1 uncultured Planctomycetaceae bacterium | reverse complement strand
GTTGCCGCTCGACGTCGTCATCGTCAACGTCTGCGTCTCGTCGTCGCTCTTGATCGACGCACCGCCGAGGACCGCGGCGTTGCTGTTGGCCCCCGGATACCCAGGGTTGGCGATCCCGAGGATGTTCATCGGGTCGCTGTAGTTGTCCCAGCCGTTGGTGATCCCGGCGAACACCGTGGTGTTGTCGGTGGCCTTCCAGGTGTCGAGGATGCCGGTGTGCGTAAACGGCTCGCCATACTGCATCGTATAGGCGTGCGTGTAGAAGAAGTTACCGATCGCCGGCACGACTTCGTATCCGATGATCGTGTAGAAGTGTCCGAACTTCACCGCATGGTCGCCGTAGCCGACCTCGCCGTACAGCTGCGGCATGGCCAGACCGTAGTACTTGCTCGAGTTCCAGCTCGGGAAGCCGCCTGACTGGTTTAACAGGTTGCCGTCGAGGCCGCGTGCGGTCGTGAAGATCGAGTCAGTGCCATAGAGCAGATCGACCCGACCACCCCAGTCGGCCCCCCCGTCCTCGAGATCGAGGACCTTCTCGTTGACGAGATAGAGTTGGTTGACCTGGGCCATCCAGTTGCGGTCGTTGAACGTGATCGGGCCGTTGAACGGCGAGCCCCAGTTGTTGCCGCCGATGCCGGCGTCGATCCAGCCGTAGGTGGCGATGCCGCGCTCCTTGAGAAACTCCGTCTCGAGGTAGCGGGTCGGGCCCTCCTCGACCTCCTGAGCCGACTCCTGCGGCGGCAGGCCGCGCAGCTGGTAGGCGTCTTCCTGCGGCACGTTGGCCGCGACCGGGGGGAGGCCGGTCGTCTGGCCGACGGCGGTGGAAGCAAGCAGCGTGGCGGCCGCGGTCAGGCCCGCTCCAAGGAGCGGCAGTTTCGTCCAGTTGAACTTCATGTCAGTAGGCACTCCGAGTGGGGATCATGCGGCCGGCCGCGTCCATACGGCGGACCACCAGTCCATCCGGAATCACCGCTGCGACCGGCCCGCCAAGTACCCGACGCAGATTCGGCAATTCCGACACAGGGATATCGTCCTGCCTTTACCCGGAAAACCGGGTGGACCGTGCGGTCCGGCAAGGTTTCTCTGACCGGCAGCAGTCGTGGGAAACTGTGCCGTTCGTAGAGCCTGTAAGGGCAGCGGTGGCAGACTTTGCGGGCGCCGGGGAGGCGCAGAGGGGCTTCCCGGGGGCGGCTCGCCGGCCCTGGCGGCCCCGAGGCCTCAAGCCTCGGCGCCAAATGCCCCTTCGAGGAGGGCAGCGACGAAGCGTTCGGGGGAGAAGGGCTCGAGGTCGTCGGCCCCCTCGCCGAGACCGACGAACTTCACCGGGAGGCCGAATTGCTCCGTGACCGGCACGATGACGCCGCCGCGGGCCGAGCCGTCGAGCTTGGAGAGGACGATCCCGGTGCAGCCGGCGGCCTCCTTGAAGCCCTTGGCCTGCGAGAGGGCGTTTTGGCCGGCGGTGGCATCGATGACGAGGAGCACCTCGTGGGGCGCGTCCGGGACGAGCTTGGCGACCACGCGGCGGATCTTGGAAAGCTCCTGCATGAGGTTGGATTGCGTCTGGAGGCGGCCGGCGGTGTCGACGATGCAGACGTCGGCACCGGCCTCGACGGCCCGCGCCACCGCCTTGTGGGCGACGCTTGCCGGATCGCTCCCCTGCGGGCCACGGACGATCTCGGCGCCGAGCCGGTCGGCCCACATCGTGAGTTGCTCGACGGCTGCTGCCCGGAAGGTGTCGCCGGCGCCGAGGACGACGCGCTTCCCGTCGCGGGTGAACATCCGCGCGAGCTTCGCAATCGACGTCGTCTTCCCCGAGCCGTTGACGCCGGTGACGAGGATCACTGTTGGCCCCGACACAGCCATGGTGAGCCCAGCCTCGGTGTTTCGCAGGCGGGCGAGGAGTTGGGTGCGGATCGAGTCGAGAACGACCTCGGGATCGACGACGCGGGCCCGGAGACGCTCGCGGACATCGTCGACGATCGCCTCGGCGGCGGCCGGGCCCATGTCGGTGCGGACGAGGATCCCACGCAGCTCCTCGAGGAAGTCCTCGTCGACGAGCCTCCCCTCCCGCTTGAAGAGGTCGCGGACGTCGGTCCGCAGTACCTGGGCCGTCTTTGCCAGCCCGGCCTTGAGGCGGTCGAGGAGCCCGCGCGGCTTCTCGGCGCCGTCTGCTGAGCCGGTCGGCGTCGACGCCGCCGGGGTGTCCTTGCTCGGCTGGTCCTTCGGATCCTTGCGGCCGAAGTTGAAGATGCCCATCGATCGTCTCCCTGGTCGTCGGTGGTGGGGCGGATCGACCGCCGCCGATTAGGCCCCGGCCCGGTCGGCGATGATCCTGCCGAGGATCCCCGCCACGAAGTTCCCCGACCCTTCCCCGCCGTAGCGCTTGGCCAGCTCGATCGCCTCGTCGGCGGCTGCCGCCGGTGGAGTGTCGGTGTGGAGGATTTCGTGGGCCGCAAGTCTGAGGATGCCCCGGTCGGTGGCGGCCATCCGGGCCACGCGCCAATGTTCGGCGCGGGCGTCGATGTGGGCATCGAGTTCGTCACGCCGCTTCTGCACGCCATGCACCAGCCCAAGCGCGAAAGGAACGAGCGGGCCGCCATGGAGCCTGCCGCTGACGAATCGCTTCAGATCGTCGGGGGCGACCTCGGGATTGAGATCGAGCTGGTAGAGGGCCTGGAGGGCAATCTCGCGGGCCCGGCTGCGGCGCTGCGTGGTCATCGGGTCTTCCCTCCGGTTGCGGTGGCGATCTGGTGGAGGAGCGAGATCATTTCGATCGCTGCCTCGGCACACTCCTCCCCCTTGTTGGAATGCGCCGCCACCCGCTCGTCGCCGCCGGCCCGGGCCACGGCCTGTTCGATCGACTGGCAGGTGAGGACGCCGAACAGGACGGGGGTGCCCCTGGTTCGCCCGATGGCCTCGATCCCCTGGGCGACAGCCGCGGCGATGTGCTGATCGTGCGTCGTCTCGCCGCGGATGATCGCGCCCAAGCAGATCACCGCCGCATACTCCCCCGTGGCGGCGAGCCGATCGGCGGCGATGGGAAGCTCGAAGGCCCCCGGAACCCTGGCGACGTCGAGGCGATAGCGATCGAGACCGGCCGCTGCGAGCGTCCGTGCCGCGCCGGCGAGCATCCGCTCGGTGACGGCCGCATTGTACCGCGAGACGACGATCGCCACGCGGACCCCCGAAGGGAGGCGGGACGAATCACCCTCGAACAGCCGACCGTGATCGAACACGGCCGGGGCGGCCTGCCGCTCCTGTTGCTTCACGACTTGAGTCCTTGGAGGAATTCGGCGTTGGTCTTCGTCTTCGAGAGCCTGTTGAGGAGGAGCTCCATGGCGTCGGCGGGATTCATGTCGCCGAGGACGCGACGGAGCACGCAGGTGCGCCGGTAGGTCTCGGCATCCATGAGCATCTCCTCCCGCCGCGTGCCGGAGCGGTTGATGTCGATGGCCGGGTAGACCCGCTTGTCGACGAGCCGACGGTCGAGCACGATCTCGAGGTTCCCCGTCCCCTTGAACTCCTCGAAGATCACCTCGTCCATCTTGCTGCCGGTGTCGACCAGCGCCGTGGCGATGATCGTCAGCGATCCCCCCTCCTCGACCTTGCGGGCGCTGCCGAAGAAACGCTTCGGCCGCTGCAGCGCGCCGGAATCAATGCCGCCGGAGAGGATCTTGCCGGAGTTGGGCACCTCGGCGTTCCAGGCCCGCGCCAGCCGCGTGATCGAGTCGAGGAAGATGACGACGTCGCGGCCGTATTCCACGAGCCGCTTCGCCTTCTCGATCACCATCTCGGCCACCTGGACGTGCCGCTGGGCGGGCTCGTCGAAGGTTGAGGCAATGACCTCGCCCTTCACCGTGCGCTGCATGTCGGTGACTTCCTCTGGGCGCTCGTCCACCAGGAGCAC
>CAJAYZ010000081.1 GCA_903949225.1 uncultured Planctomycetaceae bacterium | reverse complement strand
CATCGCCGGAAGCATTCCGGCCCGGATCGTCCATGACGACGATCGGTGCCTGGTGTTCCACGACGTCAACCCGCAGGCACCCGTCCACCTCCTCATCATCCCCAAGCGGCCAATCGTCAACGTCGCCGCGCTGGCACCGGAGGATGCGTCGCTCGTCGGGCACCTCGTCGTGGTGGCCGCCGACGTCGCCAGGAATCTGGGGATCACCGACGGCTACCGGCTCGTGTTCAATTGCGGGCGGGATGGCGGCCAGTCGGTCGACCACCTCCACCTCCATCTCCTCGCCGGCCGGCCACTCACTTGGCCTCCCGGCTGATCTGACCTGACCTGATGACAACGGCCGCGCCGCGGCTTCACTTCCACCAGCGGCGCACCTGATCGAGGAAGCCGGTCCGTGTCCGATCAACGCCGGACTTGGTGTCGGCGGCAGTCTCGTCTGAAGCGCGAGTTCCAGCCCCTTGCGTATCGACTCCGGCCCCACGACGGGCGCCGATGCCCGCAGCGAGTGCCGCCCGATCGGCGGCGTCGTCGGTGACGAAGGCGTCGAGAAACCGCGGCCAGTGGCTGTCGAGGTCGAGGACGCAGGCGCCGAGATCGCCTGACGCGAGATGGTGATCGGCCAGCGCCAAGACCTTCGAGAGCTGAACTCGCTGCGACTCGTCGAAGGCGAGATCGAAGATCCGCACGTCATCGACCTGCACCGTCCCCCCGGCGAGCAGATCGAGCCGGACGCGGAGCGACTCCATCCCGCGTGTCGGCAGGTCGTCAACCTGGAGAACGAACTGCGACCACTGCGCAGAGAGGGGACGTGACAAGGGGCCGTGGCCGACCGCGGCAAAGCGATAATACTCCCGGTCGTCCTGCAGGCCCTCCAGTGCGATTCGCAGCACTGGCTGGGGATCGCCCGGCTCGATCCGCAGCCAGAGGGCGATGCTCAACCGACCGGTCGCCGGCGGTGAGAAAGGATTGCTGCGGAGGGTGGCTAGGCCATGTTCCGAGCCGAAGGCCACGCCCCGACCGGTGCCATCCGGAGCACCGGATACGATCCGTAGTTTCCCGCGCTGCGGTTCGAGCAGCTCCCATCCCGGCACGCCACCGTCGTGGTCTGGAAACTCGAAGCCGGGGTTGTCGAGCACCTCGACCGGGGCCGGCATCTCGAGCGCCGCCCGCCGCTTCCGCAATCGCATCAGATCGCGCTCGATCCGCTCCGCCAGACCGGCATCGAATTCCACCCCGGCTCCCCGCAGCGTCGCCGGCCCGACACCGGTCACCACGCGCGTCTGCCAGGGCCCGAGATCGAAGGCGATCTCCCCCGTAGGATCGGCAGAAAGCGGGCGCGTGTCGACGCCGTCGAAGAGTCTGGCGGTGGTGGCGGTCGTGTCGAGGAGGGCCCGACACCGCACCGGCGAGAGATTCGTGACGACGACGGCCGTTCCCGCTTTCCCGGACACAGCCCGAGCCACGAGGGGAGGAGGAGCGTCGGGAATCGTCTCCAGCCGACTCTCCGGGAGCGTGGCGAGCATTCGGGCGAGCCGATGATCGAGATCGTCAGCCTGCCGAAAGGCGAGCGCCGAATCGTAAACCCGCTCGCAGTCGGCAGCCGAGACGATCTCGGCGAGCATCCGCTCGCGGGCGACGCCGGTGCGGACGGCGTGGACGCGGGCTGGCGCGGTGGTGGCGGCACTGACGAACGAACCGGCGGCGACGACGGGACGAAGATCGATTGCGGTCGGCTGCTCCAGCGCCAGCGCCGCCCGGCGGCGGGCCCGCGCCGCTTCCATTCCCGAAGTCCGGTTCATCACCCGAAGCGTGTCGCGCTCGACCATGGTATCGGTGGCGACATGGACGTGTGGCGACACCCACACGACGGAGTCGGTGGCGGTGAGTCGCGCCGGATCGAGCCCGATCTCACGGCCGATGTCGGCTGTCGCCGGCTCCTGCGCGAGGACGGGCCGAAACCGGGTGGCGAGATCACCGGCGGTGAACAAGGTCGTAGGAACGATCGACAGCGTCCGCTCCGGATCCTGGGCAGCGATGCGACCGGCGAGTCGCTCGACGAAGGCGGCGATCTCGGCACAGCGCCAATCGAGCCACGATTCGCGGAGTTGGCCTTCGACGAGCGCGGCCCGTACGGCGAACCGCACATCGTCGGCTCGCATCGCATCCGGGCCCGCAGCCGCCACCGCCGCCGCCGCGGTGGGATGCGCCGCGATGAAGCGAGCGAAGGTGGCGTCATCGAGCCCCCACGCCACGCCGGGAAGATGAAACCAGCCATCGTGGGGGAGGAGCAGCGCGATCCCGTCGACAGCCTCACGGCCCTCGACCCGACCGGCAAGTTCGAAAACGATCCCCTCGATCGCCTCCTGCACCCGGGGATCGAGGATGTTGTAGAGCGGCGATCCGCCGCGTCGCGGTCGGCCGTCCCGGCCGACACACACCAAACCCGTGGCATCCGTCTGGGCGGCGAGCCGGGCCTCGACGGCGAGGAGCGGGCCGTGACAGGCGATCGCCGGCACGAGCCGCAATCCCTGGCGACGGTAGGTTCGGCAGAGCAGTTCGACGACATCCTTCGGCACCGGATCGAACGGGGAGTCGAAGCTGCCCGTGCCATCCCAACGCGGGGCGGCCGCGGCCCTCGACGATGGCCAGGCCGCCGCGCCGTCGGCAAACACGGTGACCATCGCCCCGGCGGCCCCCTGCGCCGCGAACCATTCCGCGCTCGTCCGGGCCGCGACGAGCGTTGTCCGCCAGTCGGCGTGCATCCTGCCACCATCTGATTCGACGCGCAACGGCCCACCAAAGCCGTCGAGATCGGGCAGTTCGACGACGCCGTAGGTAGATCGGCGCGGAGCCTGACCGTTCGGCATCGTCGTCGCGGTGGGGAGGTGGGCGGGGCCGGCGAGGATCCGCACCGTGCCGAAGGAGGCGGGGGTGCGCAGCGACCCGTTGCCGACGACGATGAGCGGTGCGCGCGTGTGAGGCCAGAAGGTGCAGGCGTGGCGGCCGACACTGGTTGATCCGGCCTGCCCCTCCACTGCGAATCCCCCCTGATACGTCGCCACCACGCCAGGCCCCACCTGCTCGAGCACGGTGATGGAGACCATCTCGTCGTCGGTGAGGGGATGATCGATCTCCAGCCGGTGCGGCGCGCCGGGCACGACACCGGAGAGCTGGATCGCCTCCCAGGCTAACTCATCGGCCGATCGGGACGGGGGGAGTCGGAACAGAGCTCCCACCGGGTGCGGCTCGAGCATCGAGTGCCCGGCCGGGAGCAGCCCGGTGAGCCTGGGCACGACCGACCCGACACCGGGGATCCGCGAGATCGACACCGACGGCAGCGGCACCTTCGGGATCGTGACCGGAAGGGGGACATGCGGCAGGCTCTGGGCCGCCTGGCGCCCCATCGACGGGAGGCGGCGGAGACGCTCCATGAGGCGCGGGCTGGTCGGGTCGAGCTCGTAGAGCACCCTCCAATCCCCCTCGGCGCGCGGCCGTGGGGTGTTCGCCGTGACGGCGACGAGCTGCACCGTCCGCGAGGCCAGCGGCCTGGCCCAGCGAAGCCCTCCGCGTTCGGTGATCTCCATCGTGACGTCGTAGGCCCCTTCGCGCGGCGGCAGCGGCACGTCGACGGTGAGCGGGTCGAAACACTGCGGGGGGCCGGACGGGCATTCCTCCCCGGGAAAAGGCGCCATTTCGTGGAGGAGATAGGAGCGGGTGTGGGTCTCGCTTCCATCGGCGGTGTCGCGGACCTTCACCCGGAGTTCCACCGTCGCCCCTGCGGCTGCCCGTGGCGGCAGGAGCGGATCGATCCCGAATCGGACCGTCTCCCCCGGGGATCGCAGCGATCCCCCGTCGATCGAGACGCGGATCTCATCCCCCGGGCCCCGGCGAATCGTGAGGCGATTGGCAGCGTCGTCGAGGGAGTCGTGGGCCGCGGCCTCGATCAGGTCGGCGACGCGATACTCGGCATGGCGGGCCTGGTCGGCCCGACCATCCGGCATGAGGTCGACCACGACCCGCGCCGTCTGCCAATCGGCGACGCCGAGTTCGACGCCATCGAGCGGGCATTCGGCCGGCTGATGAACGAACACCGTCCGACCGACGGCGTGGATCCGCGCGGCGGCTAGGGGATCGGCCGAGATCAGCCGCCACGGAAGCGTCCCCTGATCCGCCTCGTCGAGGCTCGTCAATGCCTCCTCGGGATGCGTCTGACCAACGACACGGATCGTCCCCGACCAGCGCCGCGGCTTTCCCCCTCCCCAGATGACACGGATTGCCACCGTGGGCACCTTCAAGGCGCTCTCCTTCCCCGCATCATTCCCCGAGGTGACCACGGGGAGCGGCGTCACGGCCTCCGCGAGCGTCGGGGGCGCGGCCATCCCCGGCAGCGCCAGGATGACCATGACAATGGCAGCCACAAGCGCCTCCCCGAAGGGGGCGACGTTTGGCAGACGCGGGCTGGAAGGACGGTCGGGCATTG
>CAJAYZ010000080.1 GCA_903949225.1 uncultured Planctomycetaceae bacterium | reverse complement strand
GTCCTCAACCGCTTCCTCGCCGAGGCGTCGATGGCCGCGGGGCGCGATCCCGCCCAGGCGCCCCGCTACCCGGCCGACGAGCAGGCGGTGGTGCGAACGATGCTCTTGGCCGAGGAGGCGACGAAGAACGGCATCGTCGTCAGTGATGCGGCGATCAACGATTACCTTGCCAAGTTGACCAGCGGGCAGGTGCCGGCCGAAGAGTTCGACCAGATCATGAAGGGCCTTCGGGCCGGCGGGGCAGGAGTCTCGCAGCACGATCTCTTCGAGGCGATCCGCCACGAACTCCTCGCCCAGAACATGCTCATCCTTCTCCAGCGGGGCTTCTCCGGGGATCCCCCTGGCCTCCGTTGGGACTATTTCCGCCGGCTGACGCAATCGGCGACCGCGGAGGTGGTGCCGGTCGACGTCCGCAGCTTCGGCGATCAGATCAAGCTCCCCGCCGTGGCGACGCTGCGGACGTTCTTCGACGAGCACAAGGAAGAGCTCCCCGACCCCCGCAGCGTGAAGCCCGGGTTCCGCGAGCCGCATCGGGCCCAGGTCGAGTACCTCGTTGCGAAGCGTGGACTATTTGTCGACGAGATCTCGAAGGAGATCACCGACGCCGACATCAGCGAGTATTACGAGAAGAACAAAACCACGCAGTTCCGGGTCCGCCCCGGCACCACCCCCGCTGACCAGCCGGCTGCGGAGGCCAAGGGCGTCGCCGAGACCCCGGCCGAAGGAACGCCTCCGGCCGCCGAGCCCGCGCCAGCCACCGAGGCCGCACCAGCCACCGAGCCCGCTCCGGCCACCGAGGCCCCTGCGGCCCCGACCGAGCCTGCAGCCCCGGCGGAGGGCACGCCTCCGGCCGCAGAGCCCGCGCCCGCCACGGAGCCCGCACCGGCTTCCGAGCCCGCACCGGCTTCCGAGCCCGCACCGGCTTCCGAGCCCGCACCGGGCGAAAAGCCCGCCGAAGGCAGCGGTGCCGCCGTGAGCCGCTCGCCGTTCCGTCAGGTGGCCTATCAGGCCCCCGAGGCCCCCGCTACCGAGCCCCAGGCTCCCGATCAGACTCCGGCCGCCGACGCGGCCCCGGCTTCCGAGTCCGCTGCTGCTCCCGCGGCCCCGGCCGGTGAGGCAGCTGCCGCCGACGCTGCGACTGAAACTGCGGCGGAACAGTTCGAAGCGCTCGATGCGGTCAAGGATCGGATTCGGCAGCAACTCGCGGCCCAGCGGGCCAACGCTCGCATCGACAACATTTTCGATGCCGTGGCTCAGGATCTCTCGACGTATGCAGAGTTGTACGCCGTCTGGCAGGCCCGGGGGCAGGCCCAGGGGCTTAAGGCTCCGCTGCCGCCGGATGTGAGCGTCATCGCTCAGAAGCAGGGCCTTGAGTCGGGACAGTTACCCCTCCAGTCGGCCGAAGAGGCCTTCGACGGCGGCGGCCTCGGCCGGAGCTTCGACTTCCTCCCCGATCCGGGGAGCCGGTTCGGCATGCGGCAGCTCAACTGGGTCGAGATGATCTACGGCCAGGGGGCCGTCAGCCAGCGGGCCGTCAAATCGCGCGACATGGAAGGGACTCGGTACATCTCTTGGCGGACCGTCGATCAGCCCGAGTTTGTCCCCACGTTCGACACCGCCCGTCCCAACGTCGAGCGCGCCTGGAAGATCATCGCGGGGCGTGAACTCGCCCGGAAGCGGGCCGAGGAGATCGCCGCGAAGCCCGGGGCGAAGGAGTCGCTCGAGGGGGCGGTCGCCGGCGACGAATCGCTTCAGGTGTTCAAAGTCGGGCCGTTCTTCTGGCTCTCCCCGCAGGCCGCGTCCTCCGGCGTGCCCCAGATCAGCCAGCCGGCCGGCATCGTCATGCCGGGGAACGAGTTCATGAGCGCCGTCTTCTCGCTCCAGCCGGGCGCCACTGCCGTGGCCTTCAACGAGCCGAAGACGGTCTGCTACTGCATCCGCCTCATCGACGTCGAACCGCCGGCCGAGAAGCTCAAGGAGCGGTTCGTGGAGACGAAGTCCGATCCGCGGATGACAGCCGTGGCGGCCCAGGACGAGTTTTCCCGTTCGTTCGGGACCTGGATCGAGGAGCTCGAGAGCCGCTATCAGCTCGAGTGGAAGCGGAAGCCGCGGCGGTAGACTTCCTCGCTGATAGTCTTCCGCGCCGCGTCAGCCCCGGCGCGGCTTGAGGACGATCGTCGAGAGCGGCGGCAGGGAGAGCACCAGCGACTGGCCGTGGCCATGGGCGGCCGTGCGCTCGGTGGAGATGCTCCCGGCATTGCCGACGTTGCTCCCGCCGTACCACGAGGAATCGCCGTTGAAGACCTCGTCGTAGACCCCCGCCGCCGGCACGCCGACCCGGTAGCCGTGCCGGGGGATCGGGGTGAAGTTGCAGCAGACGACGAGGAAGTCGTTCGGGTCGACACCGCGGCGGAGGAAGGCCAGGATGCTGTTGGCCCAGTCGTGGCAGTCGATCCACTCAAATCCCAGGCCGTCGAAGTCGAGCTGATGCAGCGACTTCTCGCGGATCACCAGGGCGTTCAGGTCGGCCAGGCAGCGCTTCAGTCCGGCATGGCCCGGTTGCTCGAGGAGGTGCCAGTGGAGGCTGCGGTCGAAGTCCCACTCCCGCCACTGCCCGAACTCGTTTCCCATGAAGACGAGCTTCTTGCCGGGGTGGCACCACATGTAGCCGTAGAGCAGGCGGAGGTTCGCGAGCTTCTGCCACGCGTCCCCCGGCATCTGATCGGCCAGCGCCCCCTTGCCGTGGACGACCTCGTCGTGGGAGAGGGGAAGGACGAAGTTCTCGTGGAAGGCGTAGATCAGGCTGAAGGTGAGTTCGTCGTGGTGGTATTTGCGGTGGATGGGGTCGTGCCGCATGTAGCGGAGCGTGTCGTTCATCCAGCCCATGTTCCACTTCAGGCTGAAGCCGAGCCCGCCGAGCCAAGTGGGGCGTGACACGCCCGGCCACGACGTCGATTCCTCGGCGATCGTCAGCACGCCCGGATGGTGGGTGTGGACCTGGACGTTGAACTCCTTGAGAAACTCGACGGCGTCGAGGTTTTCCCGTCCGCCGAAACGGTTGGGGAGCCATTCCCCTTCCTTCCGGCTGTAGTCGAGGTAGAGCATCGAGGCCACGGCATCGACCCGGAGGCCGTCGATGTGATAGCGATCGAGCCAGAACAGGGCGCTCGAAATGAGGTAGTTGCGGACCTCATGGCGGCCGTAGTTGAAGATCATCGTGCCCCAGTCGGGGTGTTCCCCCTGGCGCGGATCCTCATGTTCGTAGAGGGCCGTGCCGTCGAAGCGGCGCAGGCCGTGGCCGTCCTTGGGGAAGTGGGCCGGCACCCAGTCGACGATCACGCCGATGCCCGCCCGGTGCAGCCGGTCCACCAGGTGGCGGAAGTCATCCGGTGTGCCGAAGCGT
>CAJAYZ010000079.1 GCA_903949225.1 uncultured Planctomycetaceae bacterium | reverse complement strand
TCGACGCCTTCCAGCCCTGGGCCGACGTCCCGCTAGCCATCATCGGCCAGCTCCCCGCAGCCGGCAGCGACACGCTCCCGGCCGTCATCCCTTCGTCGCAGCCCCTCTACGGAGCCTTCGTTCCCACGAGCAACCAGCCGTGGCTGCGGGTGACGAGCACGACCGACGGCGCCGTCCGCTATGCCTTCGACGCCGCCCCCTCGGCTCAAGCCCGCACCGGCCAGCTCACGATCCTGGGGAGGCAGGTCACCGTCACACAGGCGGCGAACCGCAGCGGCGTGGGGATCTCTGCCCCCGCGATCGCCTATGGATCCAGCGGGCTCGTCACGCTGACCGTCACCTCGACGTCGGCGACCCCCACGGGCGGCGTGACGCTGTCGGTGAATGGCGGCACGCCGCTGTCCGGAACGCTCGCGGCGGCTGGGTCGTCGGTCGTCAACGGCGTGACGACGTACGCCGCCACGGCCACGATCGCGGTGCCCGGGCTTGCGACGGGCAGCCATTCGCTGGTGGCCGTCTATGACAGCCAGGCGACCTTTGCCGGGAGCACGGCGCTGGGGTCGATCCGCGTCGACAAGGCGACCGCCGTGGCGACGATCGCCTCCTCGAAGGCGTCGTCAACCTACGGCGAAGCGGTCACCTTCACCGCCACCGTGCCTGCTGTCGGCGGCGGTGCGACTCCGACCGGCACAATCCTCATCCAGGACGGCGGCACGACGATCGCCACTGGCACGCTCACCGGCGGCTCATTCACGTTCACAAGCCCCGCCCTTCTCGGCGGCTCGCACTCCCTCACCGCCGTCTATGCCGGCGACTCCAACCACCTTGCTGCCACGAGCACCGCAATCACACAGACAGTTGCCAAGAAGACCGCCGTCCCGGCACTGGCCCGGTCGGCCGGCTCGACCCCGTCGACCTACGGCAGCAATGTCACCTTCACAGCCACGCTGACGCCGGCCGTCGTCGGCGTGCCGGTGACCGGCACCGTTCAGTTCTACGACGGCGCAACTCCGATCGGTGCTCCGCAGACCCTCTCCAACAGCACCGCAGCGCTGACGATCCCCACGCTCGCCGGCGGCAGCCACACGATCACCGCTCTCTATGCGGGCGACGGCGTGAGCTATGAATCGGCCACGAGCATCGGCATCGCGCACGCCGTCACGAAGGTGACGAGCACACCGCTGGTCTCCGATGCCCCCAATCCCTCGACCTACGGGGCCACCGTCACCTTCACCGCCACGCTCCCCGCCGTCGGCGGCGGCACCCGGCCGACCGGCACGGTGCAGTTCTATATTGGCACAGCCGCGCTCGGCACGCCGCAGACGCTCGTCAACGGCACCGCTTCGGTGACCTCCGGAGCGCTCCCTGTCGGCAACTCCTCGATCACGGCCGCCTATCTTGGCGACGACTCGAACTATGTCGCCAAGACGAGCGCTGCCGTCATACAAACGGTCACCAAGGGGACGGCCACGCCGAGTGTCAGCGGCACCCCGAATCCGACGTCGTTTGGCGACAGCGTCACCCTCACCGCCACGATCCTCCCCGCCGGCGCGGGCGTGATGCCGACCGGCACGATCCAGTTCCTCGACAACGGCGTCCCCCTCGGCGGGTTGGTGCCGCTTGTCAATGGCACGGCCACCCTGGCAACGACCGCCCTGACGACCGGAAGTCATACGATCACCGCGCGGTACTCGGGAGACGCAAACTATCTCGTCACCACGAGCGCCCCCTTCACCCAGACCATCAACCGGCCCACCATCACGGCCACGCTTGCCACCTCCGCAGCGTCGACCGTGCATGGCAGCAGCGTCACCTTCACGGCCCAACTCCCGGCCGCCGCGACCGGCACGGTGACGTTCTTCGACGACACCGTGGCGGGCTATCGTGTCGCCTTGAGCGGCGCCGTAAACCTCACCGTGGCCGCCGGAGCCACCACCGGGGC
>CAJAYZ010000078.1 GCA_903949225.1 uncultured Planctomycetaceae bacterium | reverse complement strand
GGTCGTCGGTGGCGCCGTGGTGAACGAGCCGGCCGGCGACGACGACGGCGATGGAATCGGCGAGGCGCTGGACATCGTCGAGAGAATGGGCGGAGAAGAGGACCGTCCAGGGGCGATCCGGGGCGGCGGCGATCACCGCCTCCACCACGTCCTCGCGGGCGAGCGGATCAAGGCCGGCCATCGGCTCGTCGAGGAGGAGCAGTTCGGGCTCGGGGGCCACTGCCGCCACAAGGCCGAGCTTGACGAGCGTGCCGCGCGAGAGGCTCCCGACGCGCGTCTTCAGCGGGATGCCGAGCCGGTCGACGAGCCGCGTGGCGAGGGTGTCGTTCCAATGGCGACGGAGGCCGCGGCAGAACCGGAGCACCTCGGCTGCGGTCATCCACCGGTCGGCGTGGAGGGTGTCGGGGACGTAGCCGATGCGCTCGCGGAGCGTGAGGACGTCGCGGAGCGGATCGAGGCCGAGGACACGGATCGTGCCCGCGGCCGGCCACTCGAGGCCGAGGAGGAGGCGGACGAGCGTCGTCTTGCCGGCACCGTTGGGGCCGACGAGCCCGCAGATCGAGCCGGTGGGGATCGAAAGCGAGACATCGTCGAGGGCGACGGTCGTGCCGAAGCGTTTCGTCACGCCGTGCATCGAGATTGCTGGAGCGGAGGGCGGGGCAGGGGCCGCCGGGCCGACCTGGGCGTGTGGAGCGAACGTGGCGTTCATGCGTCGGCCTCCTTCGGGCTGCGGCGGCTTTTCCGCGGTGCCGCGGGGGTACCGGGGGACGGGATCGATCGCGTGGCCGTGGCGAGTGCCTGCCGGAAATCGGCCGCGATCGATTCGGGGGCAAGACCGGCAGCTAGGCCGATGCGGATGCCCCGCTCGAGGGCAGCACGGACCTCCTCGACGGCGCGGGGACGGGCGTCCCCCGGGGCCTGCTCGGCGACGAACAGGCCGAGGCCGCGCCGGGCCTCGACGATCCCCTCGCGGGAGAGTTCGTCGTAGGCCCGCTGGACGGTATTCGGATTCACCCTGAGGGTGACAGCAAGTTCGCGGAGGGACGGCAGCGCCTCCCCCGGCCGGTAGGTGCCGGCCGCCACTCCCCCCCGGATCGCTTCGGCGATCTGGAGATAGATCGGCAGGTGGCGGCGGGGGTCGATCTGCACGTCGCGAGTCCTCGGACAGGGTGGCCTGGCTGACTAGTGAACTAGTTCTGTAGTGCAGTGTACGAGCGTCGAGAAAAAGGGTCAACTCGTCCGCCGCAATCAGGAGTTCCTTGAGCCCTCCGCGGAGGCATTCGTCCTCGATTTTCGGCCGCTTGAGCAGTGAGCGACAACCGCGTATGGTGAGCAACATGAAGACAACCATCGATGTTGCCGACGCCCTTCTCCGGGAGGCCCGAGAGGTGGCGGCCCGCGATCAGACGACGCTCAAGGAGCTTGTCCAGGAGGGGCTGCGCCGGGTCCTCGACGAACGGCGGCCACGGCCGAACGCCTTCCGCCTCCGCGAGATCGCGCCGGTCGGCGGCGGCTTCCAGCCCGAGTTCGCCGACGGCGACTGGCAGCGCATCCGCGATGCAATCTACGAAGGGCGCGGCACGTGATCGCCGTCGACACGAACATCCTCGTGGCCTTCGTCCGCTCCGAGTACTCCTCCCATGAAAAGGCCCGGGGGCGGATCCGCGAACTCGCCGAAGGGAGTGCCCCGTGGGCGGTGCCATGGCCCTGCGTGCACGAGTTCCTGGCGGTGACGACCAACCCGCGGATCTTCCGCACACCGCTGTCGCTCGGGCAGGCCTGCGACACCGTCGACGCCCTCCTCGAATCGCCGACGGCGCGGGTGATCACGGAAGGGCCGGGGTACTGGGAAACGCTACGATCGCTTCTCGCCGACGGCGATGTCGTCGGACCGAGAGTTCACGACGCCCGCATCGCCGCCATCTGCCTCACGCACGGCGTCGCAGAACTCTGGTCGGCCGACCGCGACTTCGGCCGCTTCCCGACGCTTCGTGTTCGCAATCCCTGTCTCTGAGTCCACCATGCCCGCTCCGATCACCATCACCGAGTTCGACACCTACGACCTGCGCTTCCCGACGTCCGAGCACCTCGACGGCTCGGACGCAATGAACCCCGATCCGGATTACTCGGCTGCGTACGTCGTCCTCCGCACGAATGCCGCGGGGATGTCCGGCCACGGGATGACGTTCACGATCGGCCGGGGCAACGAACTGTGCGTCGAAGCGATCATCTCGCTGGCAAGTCTCCTCGTCGGCCAGCCGCTTGAGGCCCTCATGCGGCGGCCGGTCGATCTCTACAGGCGGCTGACGGCCGACTCACAATTGCGCTGGGTCGGCCCGGAGAAGGGGGTGATCCATCTGGCGGCGGCCGCCGTGATCAACGCCGTCTGGGATTTGTGGGCCCGCGTCCACGGCAAGCCGGTGTGGCGGCTGGTGTGCGAGATGTCGCCGGAGGAGTTCGTCGCCTCGGTCGACTTCCGTTACCTCGCCGACGCGCTCACGCCGGCAGCCGCGCTCGAGATGCTCCGCGCCCAGGTGCCGCACAAGCCGGAGCGGATCG
>CAJAYZ010000077.1 GCA_903949225.1 uncultured Planctomycetaceae bacterium | reverse complement strand
TCGACCTCAAGGAGCTCCAAGAGGCGGTCGTCCGTAGCAATGCCCTGCCACGGGCTGCGGAGGCGCGGATCGCCGGCAACCAATGGGCCCTCGAGCGGGCCGTCGTCCAACCGATCCCGAACATCAACTTGATGGGCGGCTACCAGCGGCAGGTCGGCATCCCCGCCCAGGATCAGGGGCTCGCGCAGGTAATGATGTCGGTGCCCCTCTTCGACCGCAATCAGGGCAACATCCGCGCCGCCCGCGCCGAGATCGCCACAGCGCGTGCCGACCTGCGGATGGTGGAGCTCGATCTCGCCACGCAGACAGCCCAGGCCGTCGCCGCCTACCGGACCTCGCAGCGACTCGTCGATTGGTACGAGGAATACATCCTCCCCAAGGCGCGGGAAACGGTGACCCTCACCCAGACACTCTACGCCCGCGGCGAGGTGACCTTCTTGAGCCTTCTCCAGGCGCAGAAGATTCTCACCGAGACCGAGCTGGCCTATGTCGATGCCCAGGCCGAGCGCTGGACCGGCGCCGTGGCAATCGCCGATCTCCTCCAGCTCGAGGAGTTTCCACCGCGGGCCGATGCGCCGGCGACGCAGCCGATGGGAGAACCGACACCGCGCCCGGAAGAGGTACAGGCCCCGGCTGCCAAGAAGCCCGATGCGGACGCCGCCAAGCCGAACGACAAGGCGCAGCCCGCAGCGCCCGCAGACGCGAAACCGAATCCGCCCGTGCCCCCGCAGGCCGGTCGTGCGGCCGAGCCGCCGGCGCTTGCTGCCCCCCAAACGGCCGCCCCCCACACGGCCGCCCCTCAAACTGCCGCCCCTCAAGCGGAGCAGGCGATCGCTCCCCCCGCACCGCTCTCATCGGCAGGGCAGGGGGGGAGGCCGCTGACGGCCATCGAGTCGGCCACCGCTGGGAAAGTGATGCTCGTTGCGGCCACCCGCGAGAATCCGGCGGCCCCTGCTCCCGCTTCGACAACGATTCCGCCAACAGCGGAACCGGCCCCGAAGCGGCGCGGACTTTCGGCCCTCATCCCAGAGATCTTTCTCCCGGGCCGCTCAGGGGCCGGGCGGTAGCCGCCCCGACTACTCTGCCACGACGTCGAGATCGAGGTAGGCCTGACGGCTGGCACCGGCCACGGTGTCGGTCACGCTCCACTCGAGGCGGTGACGGCCGGGCTTGGCATCCTCCGGGATGCGGAGGAAATAGCGGGCAAAATAGTCGCGGCGCGGGGCCGCGCAGGTCTCGACGATCGGCTCAAAAGCCCATTGCCCGACGCGCTGACCACTGCCATCGACCAGACGGAAGCTCGAGTCGATGCCGGTGGTGTGCCCGTCCGCGGCAGAGCGGATTTGGAGGCGGTCGAGCTCGAAGTAGACGATCACTTCCTGCCCCGGCCGGAACGTCGTCGATGGGAAGCGTTCGACGTTCCCCCAGCCGCGGACCCGGGTCGCGAAACAGGCGTTGTTGACGGCGGGACCGGCGGGCACGGCCGGGGCGGTGGCCGTGACGGTCGGAGGCTCGAACGATTCCGGGGTCGGCGGCATCGGCGCCGCCACGTCGTTGACCTGCTCCACGAGCACGTCGGCGACCGGCAGCGGCGTTCCCTGCGGTTCGATGAGGGCCGCCACGACCACCGGCGCAGGGACTGCGGCGGCGGAGATCGGTCGGGCCGGAACATCGGCGATGGCGAGCGGCTGCGGGGCTGGTGGAGTTGCCGGCGGCAAAGCGAGCTGCGGTGTCGGCGGGACCTCGACGGGAGCCGGGGAGACGGGCACAGCAGCGATCACCACCGGCGCCACCTCGAGCAGCGGAATGCCGGAAAGATCGACTTCAGCCACCGGCTCCGCCGCCGGCACATCCACCGGAATCGCGGCGGCAGTGGCAGCGGCGTCGGCCACCACCGGCCTCCGCGTCGGCACGTCCAATTCGATCAGCCCCCCGCTCGAAGGCCGGGCGGGCTGCCCGAGAGCCGCACCGTCGGCAGTGGCAGGAGCCCCGCGGGTCGCCTCGAGCGTCGCGGCAAACTCGTTGACCACCACCGCCCAATCTTCGGGGCGGGTCTGTTCGAGGGTCTTGATGAGCAGTTCCTGGGTCGGTGCGTCGATGCCGCCAGCGGCCGAAAGGCGGGCGACGGCATTGTCGATCACCTGCTCGAGTTCGACGTCGTCCTCGGGGGCCATCTCATCGGCTTCGGCCGAGGCATCGGCTTCCGGTTGATCGACCCGGGCCATCGACGCGTGGTCGAGGTCGTGAGGGGAGGAGAGGGAGGCGGCTGTTTCCCGGAGCGCCTCCCGAAGGGTCGTGGCGGTGAGGGCCGACATGCATCCCGCCTGGGAGAGGAGGCCGACCCCGGCCAACGTCCACCCTGCCAGACCGAGCTTCGCCCGCCAGAGGGATCTTCCCCAACCAGGGATCTCCGCCGACGCCGTGTCGCGTTCGCTGTCCATCGGATTCTCGCTCGCGAAGGTGACGCTCGACCGGCTGCCCCCACGATGTTCACGTCGAACACCGTCGCCAGCACGGAACCGGCGCCCCGGATTGCGCGGGAAGGTAGGCCGACCCGATTGCAGGAGGCAAGGCCAGTCGACGTTCACGGCTCGAGTCGCCCGGCTTCACCGCCGCCAGTCACCCCCACGGGGGCGGCCGCTGCCCTCCGGACGGCTCGATTTCCTCGGGAGAATCCCGGGCTCCGCCACGCCTTGCGAGGAGTCCAAGACGATTCCTCCCCGCCTGCTAGAATCCGCCCGCCCCCACCGGAAGCCACGATCCCCCCTCCGGATGCCGACATGTCCACCTCCCCCCCATCTTCCCTGGATTCTCCCGATGCCGTGCCGGCATCGTGGACCCACCGCCATCTCCTCGATCTCGAGCGGCTCACGCCCGAGGAGATCCGGCTCCTCCTCGACACCGCTGCCCGCTTCAAGGAGGCCACTCACGGGTGCCGCCGGAAGCTCTCGGTGCTCGGCGGTCGGACGATCTGCAACCTGTTCTTCGAGAACTCGACGCGCACCAAGACGAGCTTCTCACTGGCGGCCCGGCGCCTCGGTGCCGACGTCGTTGACTTCTCCGCCTCTGGGAGTAGCCTCTCCAAGGGGGAGTCGTTCATCGACACGGCGAAGAACCTCGAGGCAATGGGGATCGACGCCGTCGTGGTCCGCCACACCACCCCCGGCACCCCGCACCTCCTCGCCCAGCACCTCGACGTCGGCATCATCAATGCCGGCGACGGCCCGCACGAGCACCCGACCCAGGGGCTGCTCGACATCTTCTCCATCCGCGAACGCCTCGGCGATCTCACCGGCGTCACCGTCGGCCTCGTCGGCGACATTGCCCACAGCCGCACGGCCCGGTCCAACATCCACGGGCTGCTCAAGCTCGGGGCCCGGGTCATCGTCTGCGGCCCGCCGACCCTCGTCTCGCCCCGGTGGCGGGAACTCGGGGTGGAGGTGTCGCACGATCTCGACGCCATCGTCCCGGTGTGTGACGTCCTCAACCTCCTCCGCATCCAGTTCGAGCGGCAAAACACCCGCCCGTTCCCGTCGGTGCGCGAGTATGCCCACCTCTACGCGATGACGGCCGAGCGGATGGAGCGGGCCCGCCCCGGGCTCCTCATCCTCGCCCCCGGGCCGATCAACCGCGGCGTCGAGGTGACGGCCGAGGTGGCCGACTGCCCGCAATCGCTGATTCTCGACCAGGTGGCCAACGGACTCGCCGTCCGGATGGCCGTGCTGTGGCTCGTCTGCGGGCCG
>CAJAYZ010000076.1 GCA_903949225.1 uncultured Planctomycetaceae bacterium | reverse complement strand
TGCTCCTCCTCCGCGAGGCGCCCCCTGCCGACATGCGGGATCGCTACGAGTGCCCGATGCGCATGATCGCCGATGCCGATTTGCCGTTCTCTCCATCCGCCATGCCACGCACCTACACCCCGTTCCGTCAGCGGGTCGAGGCAGCAGGGACGCGATTCACCGCGCCGGTCCCCTGCCCCGAACGGCTTCCCCCACTGCCGGAAGGGACGGCCTGCCCAACGATCGACGTGCCGGCTGTGCCGCTGATCGCGCCCGGTGGGGCAAGCGCGGGGCTCGCTCACTGGAGGCAGTATCGCGACCGTCGGCTTCCCGATACCTACAAGCAGACGCGCAATGACCTGCTCGGGTGGGACGCCTCGAGCAAGCTGTCGCTCTGGCTCGCCTGGGGATGCCTCTCGCCGCGACGTATTGCGCTTGATCTTGCCGAGTACGAGCAGGCGCACGGCGCCAACGAGGGGACATACTGGCTGTGGTTTGAGCTCCTGTGGCGCGATTTCTTCTCCCTCCGTGCCGATCAGCGTGGAGAGGATGGAGAGGGAATCGATCCCGACGATCCGCGTTGGCAGGATCTGACGGCGGCCCGTCTCGGGCACCCGCTTGTCGATGCGGGGCTGAGGGAGCTCAATGCAACTGGCTTTCTCGGCAATCGGATGCGGCAGATCGTCGCCAGCTATTGTGTCAACGAGCGCCGATGGCCCTGGTCGATCGGTGCCGCCTATTTCGCCGCGCAGCTGATCGATCACGATCCTGCCTCGAACATCGGAAACTGGCGCTACATCGCCGGGCAAGGAGCGGATCCCCGTGGCGGGCGGCATTTCAATGTGGAAAAGCAACGGGAGATGTACGATCCCGCCAACGCCTACGCACGGCATTGGGGTGGTGATTGAGACCGCCAGAGACGCGTGCATGGACGGCCGACGGAGCTGACGAGGCGACCACGGAGCAAGCCATGGCGATGCGAAGTGCGGGCGATGACTGGCGAGCTTTTCCAGCCAGATCGATTCCGACTAAGGCGTCAACGCCCCAGCTCGACCGGTTTCTGGAGGGGCTTCGGTCTCAAGCCGCCGTGTCCCGACCGCCGACGCTGCTCGATGTGGGCTGTGGCACCGGCCGACTCACCAGACGGTTGTTCGACGCGGGGTTTTCCGTCGTGGGAGTCGACATCAGCCCCTCGGCGATCGAGGAGGCCAGCGTTCTTGCCGTGGCGAGCGACTTCGGCGGCCCGTCGCTCCGGTTTGCCGTGGCCGACGTGTCAGCGGCTGAGCCTCCCTGGATTGACGGTGGTCCGTTCGACGTCGTCGTCTGCCAACTCGTCCTCTCGATCGTCGGTGGCCTCCTCGAACGGCAAAACCTCCTCCGGCACCTCCACTCGCACCTGCGGCCGGGCGGGGGCCTCTATCTCTCCGCGTCCGGTGTGTCCGACTCGATCAACGCCGGCTACGCCCGCCTCTATGCCGACGATGGTCCTCGGACCGGCGAGCCCTACAGCTATTTCTCCCGCGACGACAAGGGCACGATCCTCTACGCGACGCACCATTTCTCGGCGGATGAACTCGTGGCCCTGCTCGAGGCCGCGGGCTACGCGGAGATCCGCGTCACGACCGAGCGCGAAGCGAGCAGCCGCCGACCCGAAGAGGCGGCATTTTTCCACTACGTGACCTGTCGGCGTGGATGAGCGGTGACTCCGGAGCCGATTCGGCAACGACTCACTCCGGAACCGCCGTGGATCCGATCCTGACGCTGGGCCCTCCTTGAAGCCTCACGTTGTCGCGGTCTGCAGGACTCGCCCAATCCCTTGACAGCCTTCCTGGATGGCGCAGCTTCCCCGGCACGTCAGGTGGTCATCCGGGAAGCCTGGGAAGGCGACTACAAGCTGGATTGATCGTCGAAGCGAATTGGGGGTGTGGATTCCGCACGCAGGGGCTAGGCTTGTGGACGGCCACCGCCTCAGGCACACTCGCGCTGCCGGGTCGATGCCCGAAACCACTCACGGAGCGAACACAGTTGCCAGAATTACGGCCGGTTGACCACCCGCAGGACCACGACATTGCGACCCCTGAGGACTACAGGGACGCGATCCGGAGAGTGAGTCAGGATCGTCGGATGACGCGGGAGAAGACCGACAAGGTTCTCACCGTTCTGCGCTCGTGGGTGAAGTTGCCCGGCTACTCAGGCACCGCTCAGCAGATCGGTGCCTCGAGCAAGATGTCGCCGAGCCAGGTTCAGTTGATCCTGTCGGGATTCGGAGGGCTGATCGCCGAGAAGCTCACCGCGATCAACGGCTACTGTCACGGTGTCCACCCGAGTGGTGAGGCTTTTCCATGGAGCACCACCGCCTTTGCGGCCAAGCTGGATGGTGAGAAGGGCCCTTCGACGTGGACGATGCGGCGAAACTTCATCGCCGGCATTCGGCTGCTCAATGGGTGGCTGCCACAGGAAAGTGTGGACATCGTTGAAAGCGTGGAAGGCGTCTGACGCCATCGTGGCCCGCGGCCTCAGGCCACCATCCCTTCGTTCCAGCCAGCCTTGTTGTCAATGAATCTCTCGAAGCCGGCCGGGGAGAGTGTCTCCACGGCCGGCTCGAGTCATCTCCCTCGAGTCTTTTCTTCGACGTCTCGGGCTCAGGCCCCGTCGATCGCGAAGCCCTTGCGGCTCTCCCGCCCGAGGAAGCTGTCGGCCTGCGGGTCGCCGATGACACGCCGTGCCGCCGGATCCCAGGAGATCTTCCGGCCGAGCCGCATGGCGATGTTGGAGAGATGGCAGATTTCCAGCATTCGGTTGTGCGACCAAACGTCGGAGATCGGCTGCTTTCTCGACCGCATTGCCGCAACGAAGTTGGCCGTGTGGTTCTCCGCGACCGGCCCTCCGTACACCTCCTCGATGGCGTTGTCCGGCAGCGGGCGGTCCTTCAGTTCATCGACCGGGGTGCCGGCGATCTTGCCTCGGTTGACGAAGAACCGCCCCTTCGTCCCCTCGAAGAGGATGCCGTTGTCGCCGGCGCTGGTGATGATCATCTCCACGTCGTCCGGCATCGCAGCGCGAATCGTGAACTCGGTGGCGGCGTTGTACTGGTCGGCAACCGTCGGGTGGCCGTCGCGGTAGGGGACCGGCAGCGTGTATTCCACCGGCGTCACCAGGCTCGGCCCGGTGTCTGTGGCGCCGAGCGCCCAGCAGGCAATGTCGACGTGATGGGCGCCCCAGTCGGTGAGCTTGCCGCCGGAATACTCGTGCCAGTTGCGGAACGAGTAGTGGCAATTGCTGAAGAGCGGCACGCCGCCGCCATAGCCCTCGCGGATCTGCGGCAGGGCCCGATAGGCAACGGCGGGGGCGGGGCCGAGCCAGGTATCCCAATCGAGTCCGGCCGGCACCGCCGCCTCCGGGATCGCCGGAGAGGGTTCCATGCCGTTGATGCCGCAGGTCACCTTCGTCACCTTGCCGATCCGTCCGTGGCGGACCAATGCCACCGCGAGGAGGAACCGGCCGTCCGACTCCGTGCGCTGCATCGTCCCCACCTGGAAGACCCGTCCAGTCTCCTTGACGACCCGCTCGATGAGCTTCCCCTCGTCAATCGTCAGCGTCAGCGGCTTCTCGCAATAGACATCCTTGCCGGCCCGCATCGCCTCGACGGCGATCTTGGTGTGCCAGTGGTCGGGGGTGGCGATCATGACCGCGTCGACATCCTTCCGGTCGAGGATTTTCCGGTAGTCTGCGTAGCCGTCGGGGGCGCGCGTCTGGGCCTTCGCGACCTTGGCGATGTTGGTGGCGAGCACACTCGTATCGACGTCGGCGAGCGCGGCGAAGTCGGCGAACTTAAACGACTTCTCAGTGATCGACCAGCCTTGGTTTCGCAGTCCGATCGTCGCAAACACCGGCCGGTCGCTTTGCGACTCTTGCCCGGCGGCCCGCCTGGCCACCGGCAGCGCCACGGCGGTGGCAGCGGCCTGGGAGAGAAACCGGCGGCGTGAGAGGTTCGACGAAGCCATGCTAAAAAAACTCCGGGGGTTCGGGGGGGGCGGGTTCCGTGTGCGATGCAGCAGGAGATCTGCGGAGCCTTAGGATAATTCCGCCGCCGCCTCCCGTCACGGTCGCTTCGCGGAGCTGGCGACGGCTCGCCGGAGTCACTTCGACGTCGGAAGCTATCCGTTCATGGTGTGGTCTTCGCATTTTCCAGGCTCCGGCGTCGTGCCGCCGAATGCCGCAGGCTGTCGATGGCAAAGAGGACAAGAGCGCTCCAGACGATCAGAAATCCGACGAGACGCGTCTGGTCGAACGGCTCGCCGTAGATCAGGGCCCCGACGAGGAATTGGAGCGTTGGGCCGATGTACTGCAGCAGGCCGACCGTCGAGAGCGGGATCCGCCGCACCGCGACGGTGAAGCAAAACAGCGGGGCGACCGTCGCCGGCCCGGCCATAGCGAGGAGCAGGTCGGTCGCAGCACCATGGCTGCCGAATCCGCCGCGCTCTGCCGCGTGCTCTGCGGCGAGATAGCCGATCGCCGGCAGGAGGAGGAGCACGGTTTCGAGGGCCAGCGACGGCAGCGGGTCGAGGGCTCCCTTCTTCTTCGCGAGCCCATAGGCGCTGAAGGTGGCGGCGAGATAGATCGCGATCCAGGGAAACTCGTGATATCCGGCCGTGATCCAGGCGACGCCCGCCGCCGCGATTCCGACGGCCACCCACTGGGCGGGGCGGAGTCGCTCCCGCAGCACCGTGACGCCGAGAAGAACACTGACCAAGGGAGTGAGGTAATAGCCCAGGCTGCACTCGATCATCCGGCCGTGGGTCACACCCCAGACAAAGCCGAGCCAGTTGGCACTCACGAGTACCGCCGCCGCGAGATGCCGCGCGAGCACACCCGGGCGCCCCAGCACCCCGCCGACCTGCCGCCATCCCCCCCACCACCACAGCAGCGGCACGAACGTCAGGCATGACCACACAACGCGATGGGCGACGAGCTGGAGGCTCGGGATCGCGTCGAGCTGCTTCCAGTAGATCGGCAGCAGCCCCCACATGACGAAGGCCGCGATGCCGCAAAGAAGGCCGATATCCACGCGAGCGGCCCTGGGGATCGAGAGTGAGGAAAGCCACGGAACTCCGCATCGGCAGAGAATCCTGTCCGCAGCAACAACGAAGGGTCGATCTTTGGCGACGGCTTCCCATGGCCCACCGCTCTAGAACGGGAACGCTGATCAGCGGCGAGCCTTCAGCCCGATCAAAGCGCTAGATTCTATCCGCTGCCCGATCCAACGACTCATTTTTGTGATGGAACACGGCCGCGCGGCGGTCAGTCGATCGGCCGCGCCACGTGGGCGCACCAGCCGAGTCCACCGTACTCGCGGTAGCCCTTTGTGCGCGAGGAGCCGAGCAGGTAGCTCCGCCCACCGACACGAAAGACGCTGGAACTCGTTTCTCCCTTGTCGAGCCGCAGAGCCGACGAAGGAAGAGCGAGCTGGGTGCCCACCGGGAACGACTCGTCGCACGTCGTCTCGATCACCTCCCCCTTGACGCTCGTGTAGAACGCCGCGCTGCCGGCAATCGAGCCTCCGTGGGAGTCCAGCGGCAGGCAGGTGGCGAGGATCTTCTGCGCCTCCGTGTCCCAGTCGAAGAGGATGCCGAGGACGCCGATCGCATCCCCCTCCCGCGTTCCTTTCCGTCGCACGCCCCCTGAATAGATGAGGGAACGATTCCGGGCCTTCTCGAGATTCGACTTCTGGACGTCCTGCACGGCGAACTCAGTGGATCGGCCAGTACGCATGCCGAGCTGGAACCATGGCTGGTCGGAGGCATTGATCTTCGCCAATTCGTTCCGCAACTCCGTCCGCGAGCAGGCCACGATGTCGCCGGAATCGTTGGCCAGCACGATGTTCCGGTACATCGTGTAGCTGCCGTTGATCACCTTGAGCCGGTCGCAGGCTCGGTGGAAGCTCTCGGGCGAGGGCTGCTCGAGCGCGTTCCAGAGATACTCGTCCGTACTCCACCAGCGGATGTCGGCGGCCCGCTCGAAGAGGTTGCGGTCGATGAGGTCGATCGCCTGCCTGGAGAAGTTCTCCAGGGCCTTGAGATTCAGCTCCAGCTCACCGAGGGCCATCTCCCGCAGCAGGTCCTCCATCCGCGAGGTGACGAAGTCGCCGGTGCGGGTGATCCGGTTGAAGATTGGCCCCAGCGCTCCGCCACGCTTGCCGAGCTTGCTCGCGAACACGATGCCGTTGAGCGAGATGAGCTGGATCGACTCCTTGTCGTCCTGCACCCGCTCGTAGGTCTGCTTGTTGCTCTCGGGGATGATCCGCGAATCCATCAGCTCCTCGGCCGTGATCCCGATATCCTCGGGTGGCGCGGCCAGTTCGAAGAGGAACGACTTCGGCACGACCACGTGCGAGTTCCAGCCGAGCCCCTGGTAGTCGAGGTAGCCGTCGGTGCGGGCCGTAAAGACTGCCGAATCGACGCCGGCAAACACCATGTACCGGGCCGACCGCTCACCCGCCGCGAGATCGCGGCTCGCACGGGGGATTACTTGCCCCGCCTCTCCGGCCAGGAGCGTGTGATCGGTCGAAGCGATGATCGCGCCCCGGCTGTCGGTAAACAGGGAGAACGCTCCCTCGAGGCGGCCCCCGTGGGTGGCCTTGGGCATGAAGTTCTCGAGGATCAGCGCTGCCTCACCCTGAAAGTCGAAGAACACGCCGAGCGCGCCGACGACGCGTCCGGTCTCGCTCGAGTTTTCGCGGACCGCGGTGGAATAGACGAGGGAGAGCTGCGTCTCGATCTGCGACGGGCCGATGTCCTGGGCGTGGTATTCCGTGCCATTGCGCGTTTCGAGGGCTCTGGTGAACCACGGCTCGCCCGAGACGTCGAGGCCGAGAACGCGGTCGCGGGTGTCGGGATTCGCGTTGGCGATCACTCGGCCGTCGCCCGTGGCCAGCACGATGTCTCGGTAGAGCGTGTAGGAGTGGCGGATGTCCTCGAGCCGGTCGCAGGCGGAGCGGAC
>CAJAYZ010000075.1 GCA_903949225.1 uncultured Planctomycetaceae bacterium | reverse complement strand
GGACACGAATCGCCGGCGGCCGTCTTCAAGGCGCTCGACAACGCCGAAGTGGCGGCGCGGTCGATGAGCCAGCTGTTCTTCGGCGTGCGGATCGAATGCGCCCAGTGCCATCATCATCCCAGTGAACGCTGGAGCCAGGACGACTACGCGGCGCTCGCCGGCTTCTTCACCGGCCTGAAGCTTAAAAGTCTGCCCGGCGGCGGTGAAGGGGTGGTGTCGCGCGGCGGAGTCGATCTGCCCCATCCGCGCACCGGCGTCGCGGTGCCGGCCGCGGCGCTCGGCGCGGCGCCGGCTACCTTCAGTGGGCCGTCTGTCGATCGGCGCCGGCTCCTTGCCGAGTGGGCAACAGCCCCCGACAACCCGTTCCTCGCCCGGGCGATCGCAAACCGGCTCTGGGCTCACTATTTCGGCCGCGGCCTGGTCGAGCCAATCGACGATCTCCGTGCCACGAACCCGGCCACGAACGAGCCGCTCCTCGACCATCTCGAAGCCCGGCTCAAGGCCCTCCGTTTCGATCTCCGCGCCTTCACGCGCGAGCTTGTCGCCTCGCGCACCTATCAACTCGCCGCCGTGCCGTCCCCCGGCGCCGAGGCGGATCGGCGGCACTTCTCCCATGCCCATCCCAAGGCGCTCCCGGCCGAGGTGCTCCTCGACGCGATCTGCCAGGCGACCGGCGTGAACGAGCTCTTCAACGGCTGGCCGGAGGGGACGCGCGCCGTGGAGGTGTGGGACAATCGCATGCCGTCGTACTTCCTCAAAGTCTTCGGCCGGCCGGTGCGGGCAACGGTCTGCGAGTGTGAGCGAGGCACCGAACCGAGCATCGCCCAGGCGCTCCATCTGATCAATTCGCCCGAGATCGAGGCGAAGCTCGGCGCCCGCCACGGCACCGCCCGCCGGCTCGCCGAATCGTCGCTTCCCCCCGATGCGATCGTCGAAGAGCTCTGCCTGGCAACGCTCTCCCGGCCGCCGACGGTGGCCGAACATGCGGCGCTCCTGCCACTGTTTCCCGCGAGCGCCGAGCCGGTCGCCGGCAGCGACGCGGGAGACGGAGCGACGGTGCGCCGCGCGGCGGTGGAGGATGTTCTCTGGACGTTCCTCAATCGCAAAGAGTTTCTCGGAAACCACTGACGGAGAGAGCGATGGAGAGTTTCGCGATCGGCGGGCCCGCACGGCGGCGCTGTGACGGCGTCTCGCGCCGGCATCTGCTCCGCCTCGGCTCGGCCGGAATCCTCGGAGGGCTCTCGGGTGAGCTCGCGCTGCCGGGGCTGCTGCGGGCGCAAGACGTACGCGCGCCGGGATCGCCCCCGCCGAGCGCCAAGAACGTGATCTTCATCTTCCTCGAAGGAGGCCCGCCGCAGCAGGACATGTGGGATCCAAAGCCGGGGGCGCCGGCCGAGATCCGTGGCCCCTTCAAGCCGATCCAGACCTCGGTGCCGGGGACGATCTTCACCGAGCACTGTGCGCGCTCGGCGCGAATCGCCCACAAGTTCACCGTCGTCCGCAGCCACACCCATGCCGATAACGGCCATGCCACCGGCTACCACTACGTGATGACCGGCCGCCGCGCCCCCTTTGCCGACGGCGAGTATCCCGTTCCCACGAACGAACACTTCCCCTCGCTCGGCTCGATCGTGGCCCGCGAGTGCGGCTCGGCCGGCACGGTGCCCCCCTACATCAATCTCCCCCATCCGATGTCGGCCGGTGGCCCGGGGTTTTACGGGCCCGAGCATGCCCCGTTCGTGATCGAGGCCGATCCGAGCCAGCCCGACTTCGAGGTCAAGGATCTCGGTCGGCTTGCTGGCCTCTCGGAGGCCCGGCTCACCCGGCGCCGCGATCTCCTCGAGCGGCTCGAAGCCGATCGGGGGGCGCTGCCGCTTTCGGGGCGGTCGGCGGCGATGGCCACGTATTACCGCAAAGCCAACGATCTGATCACCTCGCCGCAGGCCCGCGCGGCGTTTCGCATCGAGGACGAGCCCGAAAAGCTCCGCGAGGAGTATGGGCTGACGCAGATCGGGCAGTGTGCGCTCCTCGGCCGGCGGCTCGTCGAGGCGGGCTGTCGGTTCGTGGGGATCGACGCCCCTGGGTGGGATGTCCACTTCAACTGTTTCCCGTCGCTCTCGACCGACCTCATCCCGCCGGCCGACCGGGCCTTCGCGGCGCTCGTCGACGATCTCGACGCCCGTGGCCTCCTCGCCGAGACGCTCGTCGTCATGATGGGGGAGATGGGGCGGACGCCGAAGGTCAACGCCCAGGCCGGGCGCGATCACTGGTCGATGGCCCAGTGCATTCTTTTCGCCGGGGCCGGGATTCGGGCCGGGCAGGTGATCGGCGCTACCGACGCCCAGGCGGCCGCGCCGACGCGCGATCCGGTGAGCATCGCCGACTTCCGCCACACGCTGCTGTGGCTTCTGGGGATCGATTCCCGGAAAGAGTTCGACGATCCCCTCGGCCGCCCAGTCTCCCTCTCCGACGGCGGCGTGCTGATTCCGGGGCTGATCGCGTGAGGGACGGGTCTTGGCCAAAGAGCCGCTCTCTTGGTCTTCAAGTGACTTCCATTCACAGCGTGAATGATTATCATTCACCACATGAATGAAAACACACTTCCCCGACTGGCCGCGGGGGCGCTCCGCGAGCGGTTGCGGGTGATGCCCGCCGTGATCGTGAGCGGGGCCCGTCAGGCAGGTAAGAGCACGCTCGTGCAGGAGCCGGTGGCAGGGAAGCGGCACTATGCCACGCTCGACGATCTCGATGTCTGCGACCTCGTCCGGCGCGACCCAATGGCGCTGGTTGGCGGGGAGACGCGCCTGACCATTGACGAGGTGCAGCGCGAGCCCCTTCTCCTCCGGTCGATCAAGCGGGCGATCGACAAGCAGCGCGTGCCGGGGCGGTTCCTCCTCACCGGTTCGGCGAACCTCCTTCTGATGCGCGGAGTGTCGGAGTCGCTCGCCGGGCGGGCGAGCTATCTCACGCTCTGGCCGATGACGCGTCGCGAGCAGGCGGGGGCTGGCCGGGGGGGGCTGTGGCCGGAGTTGTTGGCGGCGGAGGATGCGTCGTGGCGCGAGATGCTCGGTGACCACGACGCCGAACCGGAAGACTGGAAGCGACTGACACGACGGGGAGGCTTTCCTACTCCGGCCCTCCATCTCCGCACCGACCGGGAGCGGTCGATCTGGTTCGACGGCTATGTCCGCACCTACCTTGAACGCGATCTCCGGGATCTCGCGTCGATCACGGCGCTCCCCGACTTTCGCCGGCTGATGCGGGCTGCCTGCCACCGTCTCGGCCAGATGGTCAATCAGACGGAGCTCGGCCGCGACGTCGCACTTCCCCAGCCGACCGTCCACCGCTATCTCAATCTGCTCGAGACGTCTTATCTGCTCCTACGGATTCCGGCGTTCGCTCGCAATCGCACCAAGCGGCTGATCAAGTCGCCCAAGCTCTATTGGGGCGACACCGGCGTCGCCCTCCATCTTTCAGGGAGCGACGAACCCAGCGGAGCGCATCTCGAGAATGTTATCCTCAACGACCTCCTGGCCTGGCGGGATTCGAGTGAGGAGAGGATCGATCTCCATTACTGGCGCACCGTCACCGGCGAGGAGGTCGATTTTGTCGTCGAAGCTGGGGAGCGATTGATTCCGATCGAGGTGAAGGCGACGACCCGGCCGCAGCTGGCCGACGCTGCCGGCCTCCTCGCCTTCCGGTCCGAATATGGCAGGACCGCGCGGGCAGGGCTCCTGCTCCATGCCGGCAAGACGATCCAGTGGCTCGCCCCAAGCATCCTCGCCGTTCCCTGGTGGCGGGTGCTCTGAAGGACCGAGACGGGCGGTCGACGGTGGGCCGTGACATCACGGGGAACCCCGGCTCACTCGAGATGGCCTGGGGAAGTCCACCGGGTCTGAACACCAAGCGGGTGGGACCGCCTTTGAAGATTATCCTTGGGAAAAATCTCCCCGTCAGGAAGTGCCCATGCTCGTTCGCGCCGCCGCCCGGTTCATGCTCGCTGCCATCTCGGCGACCCTCTGTCATGCCACCGCCATGGTGGTCGCGGCCGGGAGCACGCCCCCCGACCGACCGAACCTGGCAGGCCTCGTGAAGGCCACCGCCTCGAGCGAGCAGTCGGGCAACCCGATCGCCGCTGCCGTCGACGGCGATGAGGGAACGCGGTGGTGTGCCGCGGACGGATCGGCGCCCCAGTGGTGGCGGGCCGACTTCGAGAAGCCCCAGCGGGTCGTGGCCGTGGAACTCGACTGGGAGTTTCCGGACCGCGAGTATCGCTATCTCGTCGAAACCTCGCGGGATGGCTCCTCCTGGACCCGTGCCGTCGACGCGGAGAAGGGCGTCGTGGGCCCGGGGATCCACGAGTTGCCGACGGAGGTTGGCGCCGACGTGCGGGCGGTGCGGGTCACGTTTCTCGCCGGCCCCGGCTGGGCCAGCATCCGTGAGGCCCGGCTCGTGGCGCCACCCGGCACGCCGGTGCCCAAGCTCGAGCCCGTCGCCCGTGAAAAGCGCTTTGCGGGCCTCGCCCTCGAGGTGAAGCCGCCGCCCGGGTTCACCGGCACGATCTTCGCCACGCCGGCCGAGGCCAACTATCCGGTGTTCGTGGCCGCGACCGCCGATGGCACGCTGTTCGTGTCGAGCGACGGCAACGGCTCGCTCGGCCGCGACCCGGGCCGCGGCCGGATTCTCCGTCTCCGCGACACCGACGGCGACGGCGCGGCCGACGAGGTGAAGGAGTTCGTCGCCGACCTCGACTCGCCCCGCGGTCTGCTGTTCGTCGATGGCCGGCTCGTCGTGCTCCATCCGCCGCACGTCACCGCCTTCCGCGACGCCGACGGCGACGGGGTCGCCGAGGAGCAGGATCGCCTCGTGAGTGGCATCGCCTTCGACTACTCCCAGCGGCCGGCCGACCACACGAGCAACGGCCTGGCGCTGGGGATCGACGGCTGGGTTTACGCCGCCATCGGCGACTTCGGATTCATGGCGGCCGAGGGGCGGGACGGGCGGAAACTCCAGCTCCGAGGGGGCGGGATCGTGCGGTTTCGTCCCGACGGCTCGGGGCTCGGCCTCTTCGCCCGTGGCACCCGCAACAACCTCGAGGCGGCCGTCGGCCCGCTGCTCGACATGATCGCCCGCGACAACACCAACGACGGCGGCGGCTGGAACGTGCGGCTCCACGCCTTCACCGGCCTCGAAGACCACGGCTATCCGCGGCGCTACATGCACTTTTCCGACGAGGTCGTGGCGCCGCTGGCCGACTACGGCGGCGGCTCGGGCACCGGCGCCTGCTGGATCGACGAGCCGTGGATGCCGGAGGCGATCAACGACCAGCCCTACAGCTGCGACTGGGGCACCGGATGGATCTATCGCCATCCGCTTGTGAGCCACGGGGCGGGCTACGAGGCAAAGCAGGAGCCGTTTCTCGAGATCACTCGGGCCACCGACCTCGATGTCGACGCCCTCGGCAACCTCTACGCCGCGAGCTGGCGCGGCGGTGGCTTCGACTGGTCGGGCCGCGACGTGGGGTTTGTCGCACGGCTGCGGCCCGAGGGGCTGGCCACGATCACGCTGCCCGACGTGGAGAGGGCGACGGCCACCGAACTCGGGGCCGTGCTCGCAGGCCCGAGCCACCGGCTCCGGCTCGACGCGCAAGCGGCGCTCCTGCGGCGGTCGCTCGCCGCCGAGGCGGAGCCCGCGCTCGCGATGCTCGCGCGCGACGCGTCGGCGAGACCGGCGGCACGGGTGGCGGCGATCTTCACCTTGGCGCTCGGTCGGGGCGAGGCGGCCGTGCCGACGCTCGCGGCGCTTGTCCCCGACGCCGCCGTGGCGCCCTGGGCGATTCGAGCCCTCGGCGACCTGGCGGCTGCCGGCAAGGCCGTGCCCATGGACCCGCTCCGCGCGGGGCTTGCGTCAAACGACGCCCGCGCCCGGCGCGAGGCTGTCGTGGCGCTTGTGCGCACGGGTGAGGGGGGCGAGGGGGGCGAGGCGGCGAGCGTGCTTGCCGCGGCAGCCGACAGCGACCCGATCGTGGCCCATACGGCGATCGAGGGGCTCGCACGGTTGGCGACGACCCACGAGGCCGACGTGATCGCTGCCTGCGCGACCGCGATCGATGATTCGTCGACGGCCCCGGCCCTGCGGCGTGCTGCGTGCCGCGTCCTCGGCGAGATCCATTCCGAGCCTGCCGTCGAGGCGGTGCTCGCGCGGCTCGAGGCCGCCGATTCGGCGCGGCGGGCCGACCTCGTCTGGGCGGCGGCCAGGCAGTGGCGGCGGGAGAGCGCGTGGAAGGGGGACGGCTGGGGCACGCGGCCCGACACCCGTGGCCCCTACTACGCCCTCGAGGAATGGCCGGCCTCGCCGCGGATCGTCGCCGCGATCGCAACGGCGGTGAAGGCTGCTTCTCCGGCAGAGCTCCCGGGCCTCGCCCGCACGCTCGGGCTGCATCGCTTGCCCGCGGACGCGATCGGGCTCGATTACGCGGCTCACGGCGTGGTCGAGCCTCCCGAGCCGACATCCGTCGCCAAGGCCGCCGCGCCCACCATCGATCCGGCAAAGGCCGCCGAGGTGGCCGCCGACAAGGGGCCGAAGCTCGGCGAACGCACGGTGGACGAGATCCTCGCGGTCGTGGAAGAGCGCCGGGGTGACCGTGGCGTGGGGCTTGAGTTGTTCGTGGTGAAAAAGTGCATCACCTGCCACTCGGCCGGCCCCGACAGCGCCGGCCTCGGGCCGTCACTGGCCAACGCCGCGGGCATCTACAACCGTCGCCAGTTGGCCGAGAGCATCCTCCTGCCGCATAAGTCGATCGCCCAGGGCTTCGCCACCACGGCACTCCTGCTCGAAGACGGGACGTCGCTTGTGGGCTTCGTGACGAGCGAGGCGGCCGAGCTGCTCGTGATGCGCGACGCCTTGGGCGCGGAGCACAGGGTCGCCAAGTCGGCCATCGAAGAGCGATCGAAGCTGCCGACGAGCGTCATGCCCGAAGGCCTCGTGGCCGACCTATCGATCGCCCAGTTCGCGAGCCTGCTCGACTTCATCGCGGGGATGAAGATCCAGTGAAGCCGCCCTGCGCCTCCATCAGGCCCCCTCAGGCTGGATCACCGTCACTCCCATGCGTTGCGCGGCGGTGCGGAGGTTGTGATCATCGGTGAACAGCGGCAGGTCGAGGCTGATTGCAAAATCGAGATAGACCGCGTCGTAGGCACTCAATTGGTGGGGCCGCGCGGTCTGTGCCAGGCTGCCGAGTGAACGATTGACCGGCTCGCCCACGATCTCGACCGCCACGCCCTCGAGCGCCTCGAGGAATCGGGTGCCCTGGGCCGGCGTGATCTGGCGACGCCGTTCGCGGACAAGGATCACATTGACGACCTCCAGTCGCCACAGCCACGGCGCGACAAGCTCGAGGGGCTCGATCTGCCGATCGAGGGCGGGGCCGCGGCCTCCTTCGTCGAAAAGCCAGGCGAGCGTGACGCTCGCATCGATCAGACACCGGGCCATCAGCGCCGGCCCTCCGCGATCGCTTCGCGGAGCTCGTCGCGGCTGATCGGCGGCAGCTCCGCGCGGAGTCGGGCGATTTCCCGGAAGGCATCGCCCCGGCTCATCCGCTGGGCACCAGATTCCCGACAGGGGACGATCTCGACCGCGGGCCGGCCCCGATTGGTGACGGTGATTGGCTGCCCGGTCGACTGAACGCGTTCCACGAGCTCGGAAAAATGCGTCTTCGCGTCGAATATCCCTATGGTTTCGGCCATGAAATCGCTCCTGGTTAGATTCCTAGTCTATGATCGTCGGCAGGTGGATTCCACGGAGGGATGAACCGCTGCCAGCCACCTTTTCCGCCTCAGGCGCGCTCGTGGCGGAGGCTCGGGTCGACGGCGGCGGCGGCTTTGGCGGCATCGAAGCCGGCGCCAAGGAACGTAGCGAGGCGGGTGGCGATCGCGGCGGGGCTTTCGAGGATTGGAGACCG
>CAJAYZ010000074.1 GCA_903949225.1 uncultured Planctomycetaceae bacterium | reverse complement strand
TCGAGTTTCATCACCTCGACGCGCTCGGCCAGCCGTTCGTTTGCCGCCGTATTGGCGAGGCGGTGGAGAAGCTGCGCCTCGATTTCGTTCCGGTCCACCTCCATCCCAACAACTACGCCGGGATCGTCAGGATCGGGGGATTTCCGGTGCCGCCGCTCCTCGAGGTCACCTTCCTGCGGAGGGATCGCTGCCTGTCGACACGACCGCGGACCGACTTCCCCCATCCGCTCGACTGCGACAACGTGCCCCGGAAGCGTTCAGTTGTGCTGCCGCGGGAGTGGTACGCGTGACGGCCCAACCAACAGCCAATCAGCCTTCGCCGAGGTAGGCCTCGCGGACACGCCGGTCACCGGCGAGTTCCTTGCCGGGTCCGGAGAGGGTGATCCGGCCAGTCTCGAGGACATAGCCCCGGTCGGCGAGCTTGAGCGCTGCACGGGCATTCTGTTCGACGAGCACGACGGCGATCCCCCGCTTCGCGAGGCTGCCGATGACCTCGAAGATCTTCTGCACGATCAGCGGGGCAAGTCCTAGCGACGGCTCGTCGAGGAGGAGGAGCTTCGGCCGGCCGATGAGGGCCCGGGCAAGCGCCAGCATCTGTTGCTCGCCGCCGGAGAGTGTTCCCCCCATCTGGCTCATCCGAGCGCCGAGAACGGGAAACAGGCCGCAGGCCTCCTCGATGTCGCGGGCCACCGTCGCCCGGTCGGTCTGCGTGAAGCCGCCGAGTTGGAGATTCTCACGCACCGACAGCCGCGGGAAGATCCGTCGCCCCTCCGGCGCATGGCCGATGCCGAGCTTGGCGATCGCGTGGGTGGGGAGCCCGACGATCGGACGGCCCTCGAACGAAATCGTCCCGCGGCGGGCGGACACGACTCCGCAGATCGTCATGAGGAGCGTCGTCTTCCCGGCGCCATTGGCACCGATGATCGCTACGGCCTCCCCTTCGGCGACCTCGATCGACACGCCATCGAGCGCCCGAATCGGGCCGTATCCCGCCTCGAGTTCCTTCACTTCCAGGATCGGCATCGCCTTTTCCCCCCTGCCCCGCTCCGGCCACGGGATTGCTGTCAACCCTCGCCGCCGAGGTAGGCCTCGATCACTTTTTCGTCGCGACGCACCTCGGCCGGCGTGCCCTCGGCGATCTTCGTGCCATGGTCGAGCACGGCGATCCGATCGCTGACCCGCATCACCACGTTCATGTGATGTTCGATGAGGAGCACGGTGACACCCCGGTCTCGGATCCGCTCAACGAGCCCGGCCAAGTCGCCCGCCTCGCTCGGATTCATCCCTGCGGCAGGCTCGTCGAGGAGAATGAGCTTCGCCCCGGTGGCCAGCGCCCTGGCGATCTCCAGCCGGCGTTGATCGCCGTAGGGGAGCTCACCCGCGATCCGGTTGGCGTCGCCGGAGAGCCCGACGAAGTCGAGGGCCGCCCGGGCCTTGATCCTGGCCTCTGCCTCGTCCCGGCGGTTCTTCGGAGTGCGCAGGAGCATCGAGAACACGCCGCCGGGGATCGTGCGGTCGAGTCCGACAAGCACGTTCTCGAGGACGCTCATGCTGGAGAAGAGGCGAATGTTCTGGAAGGTGCGGGAGATGCCAGCCCGCGCGACGACGTGCGGCGAGCGACGACCGCGCTGCCAGACGGCGAGCGTGCCGGCGATGCCCAGGAGCATCCCCGAGAACAGGCCCAGCCAGCCCCGCCAGCGGATGCGGCTCTTGCCGGCGGCGAGGCGGTCGAGCACCTCTTCCTTCACTGGGGGGAGCACGACCGACGGGGCAGCGCCGATGTCGCGCTGGTTCAGATCGGTGGCATCGGGGATGGTGCCCGGGCCGGTGCGCCGGGCGGTGACCTTCGCCTGGAGGGCGTCGCGCACGAGCTTCGCCTCCCCCAAGTCGCGCTTGATCGCCAGAACATCACTGCCATCGGCGCTCACCACGCGCCACTTCCCCGCCATCTGGTCGATGGCCAGCTCAGAGCGAAAGTAGCCGCGGAGACGCTCCATCGCCCCCGCCATCGTGAACGGCTCGCCGGTGATCATCCCCCGCTTCACGACCGCCATCCAAAGCCGGTCGACATCGACTGCCGCCGCGGCGAAGAGCAGGCCGGTGAGAAGCCCGACGGCGAGCGCCCGGAGGATCGTCCCTTGCGTGAAGGCTCGCTCGAGCCGCTTGCCACGAAATCGCACAGATCCCGAAGACGGCGCATAGATGCCGCTGACGCAATTGAAGGCGGTGGTCTTGCCGGCACCGTTGGGACCGATGAGGGAGATGATGCTCCCCTCGGGGACGTCGAGGTCGAGCTCCGACACGGCAACGAGCCCGCCGAAACGCACCGTGACCCGATCGACGTGGAGGAGGGGAGTCCCCGCAGGACCAGCATTCTCGTTCATGATCCCGCTCCCCCTTCGTGGAGTTCGGCCGCCAGGCGCCGCGACGGGATCAGCCCCTCCGGACGGTACCGCATCACGAGCACCAGCGCCACGCCGAAGATCGCCAGCCGCCAGCCACTGAAGGAGAGGTAGCTCAAGCCCTTCGGGTTGATGTTCATCTGCTGGATCCAGGAATCGGCCCACGGCGCGAGAACCGTGTCGAAGCCGACGAGAATCGCCACTCCCAGGAGCGTGCCCGGAATGCTCCCCAGGCCACCGAGGATCACGGCACAGAGGACCATGATCGAGCGGTTGAAGTCATAGGCATTGGGATCGGCGGTCGTCGAAAGGCTGGCCGCATAAAGACAGCCGGCCAACCCGGCGACGGCCGATGACATGGCGAACGCCGAGAGCTTGACCTTCGTCGCGGAGATTCCCATCGCCTGGGCGGCGAGTTCGTCCTCACGGACGGCGACGAGAGCCCGGCCGAGGCGCGAATTCTCGAGTCGCCGCATGGCGAGCACGACCCCGGCGAGCGAGAGGAGCGCGAGGTAGTAGAACCAGCGCGGGTCGATGGCGAACTCCTTCCCCAGATCGATCCCCGCAAGGGTCACCCCGGCGCCTGGGGGCGGAACGGGATTGAGCCCTTTCATGCCGCCGGTGATTTGCTCGAGATTCCGCAACGTGACTTTGACCACTTCGCCGAAGCCGAGCGTCACGATCGCCAGATAGTCGCCACGGAGGCGGAGCGTCGGAGCGCCGAGGGCAAGCCCGGTGCCGGCGGTGACGAGGACGGCGATCACGGCTGCCGCCAGAAACCCGATCTGGAACGGATACATCGGCACGGTGAGGATCGCGAGACAATAGGCCCCGATCCCGAAGAACGACGCGATGCCGAGATGGACAAGCCCGGTGTAGCCGACCATCACGTTGAGAGCCAGGGCGAGGATGCAGTAGATGAAGAGATTCGTCACCTGCCCGCCAAGGGCGCCGCCGAGCGCAGGGATCACCAGCGGCGCGATCGCCAGCACGGCAAGCGTGACCAATTCCCAGCGCTCTGCGAGGAAGTCCCAGGGGCCGGCGGAGGGGGCCGGCGGGGAGGATGTTCGGGGGGCTCGATTGGTGGCCACGGGGTCTACACCTTCTCCTTCACCCGGCGGCCGAGGAGGCCCTCGGGACGGAAGACGAGGATCACGATCAGGATCGCGAACACGATCGCCCCGGTCCACCGCTCGCCGACGTAGGCACTGGCCAGCGCTCGCACCAGGCCGATGACAAGCCCGCCGAGGACAGCGCCGGGGATGCTGCCGATGCCGCCGAGCACCGCGGCTGTGAAGGCATAGAGGCCGTTTTGGAACCCCATCTGGAAGCCGATGGTGTTGATGTAGAGGCCGTAGATCACGCTCGCCGCCCCACCGAGGAAGCCACCGATGAAGAACGTGGCGGCGATCACCCGATCGACGTCGACGCCGACGAGGGCCGCGGCCGTCGGATCCTGCGACACCGCCCGCATCGCCTTGCCGAGTTTCGTCCCCTTCACGAGCACCGAGAGGGCCACCATCAGCGGCCCGACAATGAGGACGACGAGGAGATCCTTCCAGGTGAACTGGAGGGCATCGTTGTGGAGGAGGTTGGTGGAGGGGAGGAGTTCGGGGAACGACTTATCGGCCGGCCCGAGCCAGAACAGCCCGACGTTCATGAAGATGAACGACACGCCGATCGCCGACACCAGCGGGGCCAGCTTGGGGGCGTTGCGGAGCGGCTTGTAGACGATCCGATCGACCGCCACGTTGAGCAGCCCGCAGAACAGCCCGCAGAGGAGCACGAGCCCCCCGATCCCCACCCAGGTAGTGGCCGGCCCGGCCGCGGTCATGCCAAGGGCCCCGACGAGCGACAGCGCCAGACAGGCCCCGAGCATGATCAGATCGCCGTGGGCGAAATTGATCAGGCCGATGATCCCATAGACCATCGTGTACCCCAGCGCCACAAGCGCGATGAGCGCGCCGTTGGTGAGGCCGATGAGGCACTGTTGGAGGAGGAACTGAACGGACACGCGGAAGATTTCCGGAAGAAGGATCGGACCGGTGGTCAGGGGTCAGGGGGGCCCGCCTGACGGGGCATCGGCTGGGGGAGGGACAGCCCCGGGCGGATTGGCGACGAGATCGGCCTCGTCGAGAACCTCCTCGAACTCGAAACGCCCCCCCTTCACGACGTTCACAGTGAGGGTGCGGAGGGTCGTGTCGCCGTTCTCGTCGAAGCCCCAGTGGCCAAGGGCACCGTCGAAGTCGCGGATTGCCAGCGCCGCGTCGCTGATCGCCCGGCGGTCCTTGCTGTCGGCGGTTGCGATGGCCTGGATTGCGACCCGGGCGGCCTCGTAGCCATACACGGCGTAGGCCTCGGGAAGCTCACCGTATTTCTCCCGGTAGCGCTCGACGAACTCGCCCCCCTTGCCGGTGAGCTTCTCTGGCGGCAACCCGCCAAAGGTGACGAAGCAGCGTCCCTCGAGGTTCGACGCACCGGCCGAATCAATGAACACCTGCTCCATGCAGCCGTCGGGCACCATGAGATCCGCGTTGATGCCGGCCGCGGCCATGTCCTTGGCGAGTTGCCCGCCCTTGCTCTGCGTCGTGCCGCCGAAATACACGAGATCGGGCCTCTTCGCCTTGATGCTCGCCATCAACGACTTGAACTCCTGCGCTTTGGCATCGATCGAATCGTGCCCGAGGACCTCGATGCCGAGCTCCCGGCAGCGCTCGTCGAAGAGGTCGGCGATCCCTTTTCCGTAGACCTCGTTGTCGTCGAGAATGTAGACCTGTTTGACGTTCCGTCGGAACGCCCAGTCCGCCGCCATCGGACCCTGGAGGTCGTCGGCGGGAACGACGCGGGCGTAGTTCCGCCGGCCGGTGGGGCGGTAGACCTCCGGCTCGCCCGGCACGCCGAGCCCCGGCTTCGTCAGACCGACCGCGGTATTGGCCGGCGACACCATGAGCAGATCGCCGAGGTTGAGGATCGGCATCGACACCTTCGCCGCTCCGGAGTTGAACGTGCCGATGTAGGCACAGACATCCGGATCCTGGAGGGCGCGGCGGGCGTTGGCTGCCTCCGCTTCGCTCGTCCACTGCCCGGCGGCGGCGGTCGAGTCGTCGAGATCGAGATACTCGATGCGGAACCGACCCACCTTCCCCCCCGCCTCGTCGATCGCCATGCGGATCCCGCGGACGAGCGTGTCGGACTGGTGCTTCGCCGACCCGGTTCGTGGCAGGCTGCTGACGATCTTCACCAGATTCGGATCGGCCGGCCGGCAGCCGAACGAACCGAGGCTGACGGCGAGCAGCGGCAGCAGTCCGACGAGTCGGAGAAGGAGTCGGCGACCGGACCGGGAGGATGAAGTCATGCGACGAATGTAGAACCGACCTTTTCCGGCCGCAACGGGCCTCCCGCCAATCCCCTCCCCCGAACAGGCTGCTTCCAGGCCTTCATTGCCGCACCATCCGCCAGGCCCGATGGATCCGCTGATTGCGAAAATCCTCGGGGATCGTGCGGTTGGTGATCTCCCGGAACGTGAAATCAGCCGCCAGCGTGGCCTCCGCCAGGTGGAAGCGGCGGAAGTTCGTGGAGAAATAAACGGTGCCGCCTGGGGTGAGATTGCGGGCCACCAGGGCAAGGAGTTCGGCATGGTCGTGCTCCACATCCCACGGCGCCTCGCTCCGGGCCGAGCGGGAGAAGGTGGGGGGATCGACGACGACGAGGTCGAAAGGGGGCTCGCCGCGGCGGGCCCGGTGTTCGAGGAAGGCGCGAGCATCGTCGCGCACGATCCGGTGGCGACCGGCATCCTTGAAGCCGTTGATGGCGAGGTTCGTGCGCGTCCAATCGAGGTAGGTGTTGGAGAGGTCGACGCTCACCGTGTCGGTCGCCCCTCCGGCCGCCGCGTACACCGAAAAACTCCCGGTGTAGGAAAAGAGATTGAGCATCCGCTTCCCGGCCGCTTCGTCTCTGACCATTCCGCGCGTAACGCGGTGATCGAGGAACAGCCCGGTGTCGAGGTAATCGGACAGATTGACCTCGAACGACAGCCCCCCCTCCTTCACCTGGAGGAGCGCCTCACGGCCATCGACCTTCTCGTACTGCCCCCCCTCGCGCTGCCGACGGCGGATTTTCATGAAGGTGCGGTCGTGGGAAACCCCGAGCTCCGCAGCGGCCGCCTCGATCATTCGGTCGAGCCAGACTTCGTGCTCGATCTCGGTCCGATCGTGGGGGCGTTCATACTCGGCGGCATGGAGCCAGCCGGCATACCAATCGATGACCAGCGGCACCTCGGGGATGTCACGGTCGTAGATCCGGAAGGCATCGGTGCCGATGCGCCGCGCCCATTTGGAAAGATGCTTGAAGCGTTTGGACAGTCGCCGACGGAAGTCGCCGATTTGGTCCTCGACGGGCCTGCCGCCACTCCGCAGCGGGCCCGCGGCGGCGCCCGCCGGCCGGAAGGACGGCAGAGCGGGGGGCGATGGGAGGTCAGATTCGCCGGGGCCGTCGTTCAGTGCGTTCGGTGCATGCAGTGCGTCCGGGGCATGCGGGGCCGGAGCCAGAGGTCGCTCGATTTCCGGCGGCAGGTGCTGGCGTTCACGGATCTCAACTTCGAGGAGCCGGCAGGCGATCGGGCCGTTGGGGAGATAGACGCGGTGCGTGGGGCGGAGCCCGAGATAGCCGGCCACCGGCGTATCGGGGGCGAGAATGGCCGCGTGCCATCCGCCGCAGGCGCGCACGAGCCAGTCGCCGATGCGGCGGAAGAGGGCCCCGGCGCGGGGAAGCGCGAGCCGCTCGCCGTAGGGGGGATTGGTGACGACAAGCCCGCTCCCGGCCGCCGGCACCGCCTGCTCGAAATGCTTCTGTTCGATGGTGATCGCCGCCGACACACCGGCGGCCTCGGCGCACAACCCCGTCGCTTCGACGGCTTTTGGATCGAGATCGCTCGCCTGAAAGCTGCCGGGTGGCACGATGACGCGGGCCTCGAGTTCCTCGACGAGCCGGGTGGCCAAGTCGCGGTCGCAATCGCGGAATCGGAAAAACCCATGCCCCTTGCGGCGGGCCCGCCACAGTCCCGGCGCCATCCCCGCCGCGATCGTCGCCGCCTCGACGACGAACGTTCCCGACCCGCACATCGGATCGAGGAGCGGCTCGCCCGGCGTCCAGCCGGTGATGGCGAGGATCCCAGCGGCCAAGACCTCGGAGAGCGGGGCTTCGACTTCCCCCATGCGCCAGCCGCGTTGGTGGAGCGACTTGCCGGCGGCGTCGCGAAAGATCGTCGCGGTGTCGCCGACGAGGTGGAGCGCCAGGCGGAGCGTCGCGCCGCGCAGCTCCACGCTCGGTCGTCTGCCGCTCGGCGTGCGGAGCTGGTCGACGACCGCGTCCTTGACGATTTGCGCCGCGTAGAGCGAATGATTGAGGAAGGTGTCGTGGATCGCCGCATCGACGCGGAGCGTGTCGGAGACTTTTAGCTGCTCCCGCCAGTCGACCTGTTCCATCGCGGCGTAGAGCGCCTCGGGGCTCTCCACCCGGAAGCGGCCGAGGGGCTCGAGGACGCGGATCGCCGTCCGGCTCTCGAGGACGGCCCGATAGAGCGTCTCCTTCTCCATTCCCGGTAGCGCCGAGAACTCGATCGTCCGCCGGCCGATCCGCAGGTCGGTGGCGCCGACCGTTTCGAGCTCCCGGGCGAGGACCCATTCGAGCCCCTCGAGCGTCCGCGCCGTCATCCGCGGCGGCTCGTCGGCGATCGGCGCCGGGAGCGGGCGGGGAACGGGATGAACAGGGGGGAACGGCGCGGGCATGGGGGGCACAAGTAGGGAGGAGGCGAAGGGCCGAAACCGTCCATCCTACCCTCCGGCCGTCGTGGAGACGGCCGATACGCCGCTCGCAGCGATGCCTGTCGCCTGCGCAACAGCGGCGAAGCTCCGCATGGCAAGCCCCTTGCCGAGTCTGTACACTTAAGTACAGAATCGAGCGGTTTTCTACCGACGGCGACGTCGGCACCCCGATCGCGGCGATCGTGGCCCCCCCCCCCATGCAGGAGCCGCCCTTTGAAGACGGTGACGTTCACGGAATTCCG
>CAJAYZ010000073.1 GCA_903949225.1 uncultured Planctomycetaceae bacterium | reverse complement strand
CAGCACCTCGATCAGCCCTTTTTTTGTCGCGGATTCGCTCGTGCGACTGTAGAAGTTTATCCAATCGTCCCAGTCCCGGCGATCTTCCGCGGCAAAGAGGTGCTCCATCGGACGAGTGCCGAGGATCTCGGCCAACTCGACTGCGTCGGGGTGGCCTCGTTCTACGAGATCGCTGAAATCGGCCCCGAGCCACACGACGGCATCGGCATCGTGGGGAGAGGCCTTGGCCGTCACGAAGCTGCCGTTGAGGCAGAACCGCCTCGCCCGACACGATCGACACAGCTGCAGCCATCGACTTATCTGGCGGCCGAGGCGCTTGCGTTCGACCGACACATCGGCAAAACGACCGAGGACTTCAGCTTCAAACGCCTCGTGGAGTCCCTCGGGCAGCAGGCCGCTTGGCAGGAGCTGTGGGATCAAGTGAGCTCCCCCGTGGTGTCGCGTCCTTGGTAAGTGTACGGATGTACCCATCAGGATCAACGCGTGGTCGTCCTTTTCCAAGGTCACCTCCGGGTGCTGGGGATGAACGCCGACGAGGGCTTTCTGGCGATACACTCCAGGGGAGAAAAGGGCCTGTCGCCTCGCTTTTGATGCGACTGGGGATGGAGGGAGTCCCTGCTCGATCTGGATCGAAGGCGTTGGGGACGGCTGACATGCAACCGCTCACGCGCGGCCTCTACGAAACGCTCCTCACCGAGGCCCTTGCTGCCGAGCTCACGCGGCTCACTCCAGCTTTGCGTGAAGGCCGTGACACCCTCCGGTCGGCGGAAGCGGCCGACCGGCTCTCGCTCCATGTTGCCCGGATTGTCCGTCGGTTGATCGCGACGGTTGACGAGAAGGAGCGTGTGGCGGTCGGCGTCAGGCTGACGCGCAGTCTGATCAGCGGCCTCGGGAAGCTCGCGCAGGCAAAAGGATCGGCCGCCGCTGTCGAACGGGGAGAGCTTCCGCTGCGGGGCGGGGATGTTCTCCGCTCGATCGCGGCCGTGCTCCCCGACGGATCAGCCGAGGAGATTCGTCCACCGCTGATTCCGCTCCTCGACACGGCGATCCTCACCAATGCGCCGGGCGAGCCCTCCGTAGGAAGCCAGGTGCTCACCGAGATCCACTCGGCCGATTCAATCGATCTGGTAATGGCCTTCATCCGCTTCACGGGGATCGCTCCGCTCCTTGACTCGCTGCGCCAGCACATGACGGCTGGGCGCCGGCTGCGGGTGCTCACCACGACCTACACCGGCTCGACGGAAGCCCGGGCGCTCGATGCCCTCGAGCAGGCCGGCGCGGAGATCCGCGTCTCCTACGACACGAGCACCACTCGGCTCCACGCCAAGAGTTGGCTCTTCCACCGTCGCAGCGGCTACTCAACCGCCTACATCGGCTCCTCGAATCTCACCCACTCCGCCCAGGTGAGCGGCCTGGAGTGGAATGTCCGCCTGTCGGGGGCGCGGAATCCGGACGCCGTCGACAAGATTGCCGCGGTGTTCGAGAGCTACTGGCATGGTGGTACGTTTCTTCCCTACCGGCGCGAGGAGTTTCTCGAGCAGACCGAGTCGGCCCGCCCGGGGCCGTCGTTCCTACTCAGCCCGATCGAGATCCGCCTCGAGCCCTTCCAGGAAGATCTCCTCGCCAGAATCGCCCTGGCACGATCCCAGGGGTATCACCGCAATCTCCTGGCCGCTGCGACCGGAACGGGAAAGACCGTGATGGCGGCGGTCGATTACAGCCGCCTCTCGGCCACGCTCCCGCGGGCCCGGCTGCTCTTCGTCGCCCATCGGGAGGAGATTCTCACGCAGGCCCTCGGCACCTTCAGGCACGCCCTCCGGGAGCCGACCTTCGGCGAGCTGTGGGTGGGGGGAGCAAGGCCGCAGCGCTTCGAGAACGTTTTTGCCTCAATCCAGAGCCTCGACGCGGCCGGGCTTGCCCATCTCGCAAGCGACCACTTCGACATCGTCATCGTCGACGAGTTTCACCATGCGGCGGCGCCGTCCTACCGGAGGCTCCTCGAGCATGTGGCGCCGCGGGAGCTCCTCGGCCTCACGGCCACACCTGAGCGAAGCGACGGCCTGCCGGTGTTGAGCTGGTTCGGTGATCGGATCGCGGCGGAGCTGCGGCTCTGGGATGCGATTGACCAGCATCGCCTCACGCCGTTTGTCTACTACGGGATCCACGACAACACCGATCTGCGGGACGTCCCCTGGCGGCGCGGGGCTGGCTATGACGTCGAGCGCCTCACGGCGGTGCTCACCGCCAATGACGCCTACGCGCGGGTTGTCCTTCAGGAGCTCGCCCGGCGCACCGGAGACCCGGCGCAGATTCGGGGCCTCGGGTTCTGTGTCAGCGTCGCGCACGCGAGGTACATGGCCCGGATCTTCAACGAGGCGGGCGTCAAGGCGACGGCTGTCTGGGCCGACACGCCCGACGCCGAACGGGCAGGGGCGCTCCAGGATCTGAAGCACCGGCGCACGAACGTCGTCTTCTCAGTCGATCTCTTCAACGAGGGGGTCGACGTGCCGGCGGTCGACACGGTTCTCTTTCTCCGTCCCACCGACAGCCCCACCCTCTTCCTCCAACAACTCGGCCGTGGCCTCCGCCGGCTCGATGGGAAGTCGGTCTGCACGGTGCTCGACTTCGTCGGCCAGCACCGCAAGGAGTTTCGCTACGACCAACGCTTCCGAGCGCTGCTCGGGGGGACGCGGCAGGATCTCGAGCGGCAGGTGAAGGAGGGCTTTCCCTTTCTGCCGGCCGGCTGCCACATGGAGCTCGACCCGGTCGCCAGCCGGATTGTGCTCGAGAATGTCCGGCAGGCGGTGCCGGCGCGGTGGACAGCTCGCGTCGACGAGCTCCGCGGTCTGGCCGCTGGTGGTAAGGACGTCTCGCTTGCCACCTATCTCGCCGCGACGGGGCTCGAGCCGGAGGAGATCTACTCTGGTAACCGTTCCTGGACGGCGCTGCGGCAGGCGGCAGGGCTCTCTACGGCGCCGGCTGGCCCGCTCGAGGAGAAGCTTCTCCGGGGCTGTGGCCGCATCCTCCATGTCGATGACCCGCGTCGGATCGAGGCTTACCGGAAGCTCCTCCGTTCGAGCGCCCCAAGCGCCCTCGCAGCGATTCCCTTCGCCGATCGCCGCCTGGCGAACATGCTCGTGGCGAGCGTAGCCGACAAGGCGGTCACCAAGACGACTTCATTGGCCGACGGCGTCGCGCTCCTCGGGGCTCATGAAAACGTTCGCGATGAGTTGTTGGCGATCCTTGACGTCTTGGAAGGCCGTATCAGCCACTCCACGCAGCGACTCGACTCGCACCCCGACGTTCCGCTCGCGGTCCACGCGCGCTATTCGAGGCTCGAAATCCTTGCTGCCTTTGGCCTTCGCGAGGGCGGGAAGATGCCCCCGTGGCAAAGCGGCGTTTATTGGGCGAAGGGAGTGCCCGCCGATCTCCTCGCCTTCACGCTCGACAAGACCAGCGGCGGCTTCTCGCCGACAACTCGCTATCGCGATTACGCCATCAGTCGCGATCTCGTCCATTGGGAGAGCCAGTCGGCCGTTCGTGCCGATAGCCCGACGGGGAATCGCTACCAGGCTCACGCCCACCAGGGCTCGGCGATCATGCTCTTTGCCCGGTTGAACACTGACGAACGGGCCTTCTGGTTTCTGGGGCCGGCGACGTATGTGCGGCACGAAGGGGAGCAGCCGATGGCGATCACGTGGCGGCTTGCGCATCCGCTCCCTGCCGACCTCTACACGTCGTTTGCCGCCGCGGTAGCGTGATGCTTCCGCAGCGGTGGCAAAAACATCCAAGCCCGCCTCAATGCGCGGGCATCGGGATCCACAGCGGCACCGCTGCCTTTGCACCCCAGCCGTTGGCGGCGCGGATGGCGTCGTCGGTCAGCCGCGGATCGCGGAGGTAGACGTAGTAGGCGTCGGATCGCTCGAAGAGGTCGCCGGTGCCATCGTCCCGGTCACCGACCACCAGCGACGCCGAGATTCGCACGTGGATGTAGCCGCGGAGCAGCTCGTCGTAGGGCCCCGCCGGGAGCGTGAAAGAGATGGGCATGAAGAGGCGGTCGGCCCCGACCCGCCGGATCTCCCGCGCGGCTGGGCTCGCGCCGGTCGGCAGGCTCTCCCAGCGGCCGTCCCGCTGTACCGCCACTCCGGTGGCCGGGCCGAGCACGTGGAGCGGGCGCTCGGGCCGGAAGTTTCCAGAAACAGCGTGGCTGTGGCCGCGGCCTTGTCGAGGTGGGCCGCGAGGGCGGAGACCCAGCCGGCGAATCCCCGGCTGCACGCGCAATCCGCCTTGAGAAAGAAGACCACGCCTGGACGGGCGTCTGGCAGCAGGTCGGCGGCGAGCGCGGCGGACGACCCGCCGAGAAACGGGCTGTTCGAGCCCGCGGAGATTGCCCAGGCGTGCTATGGGGTGGCTCGGCGGCGCGTCGTGTCCTCCCCGATGCGGATCAGCTTTGGAGTGACTGTCGAGGCTTCGATCGCCGCGATCGTTTCCCGGACGGACTGCGCCTTCTGGAGCTTCAGGTGTGGCGGGAAGTCCTTTTCTTCACTCTCGAAGTACTGCGCGAGCCTCTTTAGATCCGGTATGACTGCCTGCGCGTGGGTGCCGTAGGTGAGGAGGATCTTCATCAACTCGGGCGTGCGGTGCTCGCTCGCCCAGGGATTCTGATCGCGGGTGTAGCTCACGAGAGCGTTCATCCCATCCTCGATGTGGTGCTGCGCCAGGAGGCGAAGTCCCTCCACCCGAATCTCATCGGCGAACATCTCGCCGCTCGGCGCCGGCTGAAGAACCGCCTCGTGGACGGCGGGCAGCAGGGGCGTGACCTCTTCGAGCGAGAGACGGCGGTAAACCGATCCGATGCTGCCGCGGGCCCGACCGTCTTCATTTCTCAACCCGGCGCGCACGGCCGCATAGAGCGCGGGGCGATCGACGCCTTCGAGTGAGCGAGCGAGCATCCCGTTGCGATCAAACAGCGCAAAACTGAGGTAGCGCTGCTGCATGCCGCGCGGGTCGTTTTCCGCATCGACCTGAGCGAGCATCTCGAGCAGCTGAGGCACCGCCGGCGTGGCGGGGTCACCGATGGCCGCGAGGGCCTCGGCAGCCTTGATTCGCAGCCAGAGGTCTTGATGGGCCAAGGTCTCTCGGAGGGCCTCGACGGCGGGCGCTCCCCGACGCCCGAGGAAGATCAAACCCTGACAGGCGCCGTAGCGGGCGTCGAGGCTCGGGGAGGCGAGCATCTCGACAAGCGCAGGAACGCGAGCGTTTTCGCGGCGCCCCAGGGCCATGGCGGCCCGCTCACGCACGATCGGCGACCAGCTGCGAAGGCGGTCGAGGAGTTCATCGTCGGTCAGCGCATCGTAGTAGCTCGTGCGATCCTTGTTGGACCAGCCACGCCCGTCGCGGATCAGCGACCCAGCCGCCGCGGCATCGAGTGGCGGTATGGTGCCAGAGTGTTTCCCTGTGAGCCGGATCTTCTTCAGCGGCATGGCGTAGGCCAGGAGATAGACACCGCTGCTGTCCCATCCTCCGTAGCTGTCGGCCTCCGGTTCGGGTGGGCCCTGGTGGAGGTAGCTGGCGTCCCACCGCCGCGCGAGGTCGAAGTACCAACCGCCGAACTCTTGCATCCATGCACCGGTGGCGTGCGGGCCGGCTTGTGACACGCCCGGCATGGCCCAGAGGATGTTGAAGAAGTTGCCGGTGTGGCCCGTGTCGCGCTCCGGTCCGTGGGAGGCGACGCTCATGTGCGTGAAGAACTCCGCGGCTTGCGAGTCACCGAGCAGGTTGAACAGCACGGCGGCCATGCCGCACTTGCCGTTGTCTTCGTGGTTCTCGATCCAGGGATGATGGTCGCCGTAAGGAATCGCACCCTTGCCGACGTAAAAGCGAAGCAGCCTGGTGCTGCGTTCGATCGCCCGATCGAGGGCGGGATCGTTCACTCCCGCCTCTCGGGCCATCACCAGGGAGATCGTCAGCGGCAGTCCCGGCGAGTTCATCATCCCATAGCCGTAGAGCCGCCCGTCGGGCCGGGCAAACCTGTGTCCCCAGGAGCCGACGGCGCTTTGACCATGAGCGGCTTCGAGCGCGAGCCTCTGAAGGCCGGGCACGACCGACTCATCGCCGGTCGCGTCGACGTACTCGGCGAGGAGCATCGAGACGTAACCGTAATACCATGTCGCCATCCCTTCGTCTCGGAAGTCCGCGGCCCATTCGGCCTCCTTTTTCACCAGCGGCAGATAGCTCGGGTCGCCGCTGGCCAAGAGAGCGAGGGCATTGAGCGATCGAGGGATGGGATCGAGCCGCTCGGCATAGGAAGGCTCCGCCATCCGCGCCGCCAGCGCCCTGCACCCTTCTTCGAGAATGCGCTTGGACTTCGGGCAGTCGTAGGGAGCGGTGGCGCTATACGTGCCGAGCACCGGAAGCTTGAGCACGACCCCCTCCGACCGGCCTTCGCGCGACCGTGTCAGATGAAGATCCCCCTCGCCAGCTTCCGACTCGGCAAGGGTGAGGGCCCTGCCCATCTCCGTGCGCGGGTCCTGGGAAAAAGGCTTGCCGTCGACCCCGAGAATCGAGTCTCCGACGACGAAAACGCCGTCTGCAGGTGAACCGGTCTCCACCCTCGTGATCGTGATGTCACGGGCGTCGGTCGTCACGAGCTTGTCGCAGTGCATCGAGCCGCGGAGGCCCGTGGCGCCGAGGTTCCAGTCGTGCTCGGCGCCGGCGGCGAAGCCCGAGCCGGTCGCTGCGACGAAGAGGGCGACTGCCAGGAAAAGGAAGATGTTTTTCATGCGGAAGAAATCTCTGCCGGGACAGATCGACTGGTCATGGAGGCCGCTCCCCTTGAGGCTTCAGTGTAGCCGACGCCGAACTGCCCCCTCGAGCGGGCTCACCCGGTCGGTGCTTTGAGGCCCCGCGTCATTTCCAACATCGTGGAATGGGTCGCCTCTCGGATCGGATCGCCGCCGCCGCCCTGGACATCAATGTCGAGCATGAGCACCGAGGGCACCCGTCCAATCCGGACCACAGCTGGTCGGCCGTGATCTACACTTCCGGCCATGGATTCCGCTCCCCCCTCGCCGTTCCTTGCCATCCCCGCGGCGGAGTGGGTCTGCGCCAATCATCTGGCGTTTGCGATCTTCGATTCGTATCCGGTGTCGCCGGGGCATGTGCTCGTGATCACGCGGCGGGTGGTGCCGACGTTCTTCGAGTGCTCTGGCGAAGAGCAGTCGGCGCTCATGGACCTCGTCGCTGAAGCGAAGCGCCTCCTGGAAGAGCGGCTCAATCCCAAGCCCGATGGCTATAACGTCGGCTTCAACTGTGGCTCCGCCGCCGGCCAGACCGTGCCGCATGTGCATGTCCACGTGATCCCGCGCTACTCCGGCGACATGCCCGATCCGCGTGGCGGCGTGCGGCACGTGATCCCCGAGAAGGGGAATTATTTGGCGGGGCCTTCTGTCACCGCTGAACAGGGGCCGCGGCTCTCGCTCACGACTGGCCCCGAGCGCCCGCTCTGGCATCGGCTGGCCCACCGGCTTCCGGGGGCGAGCGAGATCGACCTCCTCGCGTCGTTTGTGCAGCCATCGGGGCTCGACTACGTGCGCGAGGCGCTGTTCAGTGCGATGGGAGCCGGGGCGAGGGTGCGGCTCCTCGTCGGCGACTACCTCGGCATCAGCTCCCCCGCCGCCCTGCGGCAGTTGCTCGGCTGGATCGACCTCGCGGAGGAAAAAGGTGGCTGGCTCGGAGGCTCCGCGACGTGCCTGCCACCTTTTTCTGGTTCGTTCGAAGCTCGCCTCGCGGAGCTTGAAAACCTCCACGGCACCCCCGCGTCGTTTCATCCCAAGGCGTGGCGGATTGCCGATGCCTCCGGCGGGATCGTCGTCGTCGGGTCGAGCAACCTCTCCCGCGCGGCGCTCGAGACGGGCGTGGAATGGAACCTCGTCGGCGAGACGTCCGGCTCTAACTCCCTCGACCGTGAGCTCGCGACTGCCTTCGACGACCTCTGGCAGCAGGCCACGCAGCTGTCGGCCGCCGTCGTCGAGCGGTACACGGCCCGGGCCGCGGAGGCAGCGGCGCTGCGCCGCGTGTGGGACGGCGAGGCCCCGGCAGAAAAAGGTGCCAGCCACCTTTTGCCGGTCGCCGCAGGCGACACGGCCCCGGCCAGCGGCCGGGGTCTGCAGACAAAAGGTGGCTGGCACCTTTTTCCAACCCCGCGCCCTTGGCAGGTGGAAGCCCTGGCTTCGCTCGCCGCCATCCGGGCCGAGGGCTATTCAAAGGCTCTTGTCGCCGTGGCGACGGGGCTCGGGAAAACTTGGCTGGCGGCGTTTGATGCGCTGGCCCATGGCAAGGCCCTCGGTCGGCCGCCGCGGGTGCTCGTGATCGCCCACCGGGCGGAGATCCTCGCGCAGGCCGAGGCGACGATGCGGCAGGCGCTCGCCCCGGCGAGCGTCTCGTATGTTGCCGGCTCGTCGTGCGACCTCTCCGGCCAGCTCGTCATCGCCTCGATCCAAAAGCTTTCCCGCCCCGACGGGCTTGTGGCCCTCGCTTCCGCTCCACCCTTCGACTCTTGCGTGATCGACGAGGTCCATCACGCGGAGGCGCCGAGCTACCGGCGCGTCCTTGCGCAGCTGCCGCGGCACGACCGGTCGTTCACGCTCGGCCTCACGGCCACGCCCGAGCGGACCGACGGCGTCGACATCGCGACGCTCTTCGACGACATCCTCGCCTACCAGGCGACGATCGGCCAGGGGATCGCGGAGGAGTCGCTCGTGCCGTTTCGGTATCGGGGGCTCAAGGACGACGTCGATTACGACGCCTCCGAAATCCCGTGGCGCCATGGTCGCTTCGATGTCGGCAAGCTCGAGGTCGCCCTCGAAAGCAGCGCCCGCATGGATCGCCTCTGGGCCGAGTGGCAAGCCGCTCCGGCCAGCCGCACGCTCGTGTTTTGCTGCTCGCGCCGGCATGCGCTCTTCACCCGCGACTGGCTCTTGCGCCGCGGCGTGGCGGCGGCGGCCGTGTTTTCCGGCGACGGTGGTGACCCTCGGATGGCCTCCCTGGCCGCCTTCCAGGAAGGGCGGCTGTCGGCCTTGTGCGCGGTCGATCTTTTCAACGAGGGGATCGATCTGCCGCTCGTCGACCGCGTGGTGATGCTCCGGCCGACGGAGTCGAAGATCGTCTTCCTGCAGCAGCTCGGGCGTGGCCTGCGGGCGGCCACGGGGAAGACGCGGCTCGAAGTGATTGACTTCGTCGGCAATCACCGCGTCTTTG
>CAJAYZ010000072.1 GCA_903949225.1 uncultured Planctomycetaceae bacterium | reverse complement strand
GCACACGCCCCTCGTTGGCCGCGGAATGCTCGACGGTTCCTGGAGTCCTCGACCGCTCATCGAACTCTGCCTCGCTCACGACAAGGATGTCGGCCGGGAGGAGCAGGCCAGTGAGAGCCTGATGGAGCCTGACCGTCTCCTCGAAACGGTTCGCCACCGTTCGCTCGACGACGATCAAATCGACGTCGCTGTGGCTGTCGGCGTCACCTCTCGCGTGGGAACCAAAGAGAAGCACCTTCGATGGATCTGCAGCCGAGACTAGCCGGTCCACGGCCGCCATCAGCCGCGCCTCGGTGATCGCCCAAAGGGGTGTCAACGTCTCGTTCATGGCGGTCATTGTATTTCCACCCCTGTCAAGGAGGCAACGTCGTACGCCGTTTCTGAGCGTGGTGTCTTGCCAGCCGTTTCACGCCACGCCTTGCCGAGCAAGGCAAGCCTTTTCGGCTGCCTGTCGTGCGAGCGTTCTCGTGAGCAGTCCGGATCCCCAAAGGAGCTTCGCCCACCTCACCCGCTGGCGAGGTGGCCGTGGAGAACTCGGCCCGCTCGAAGCGTGGCCGCGACGCGGGTATCGGGGCGGAGGATTGCCTCGAGCGGATCGGCAAATGGGCCCGAAGGGGCGAGGACGACGAGATCGGCGGGGCGGCCGACGGCAATCGATCCGGCTCGCACTTCGTGCGCCACGTTCCAGGCGGCGTCGGAAGTCATCATTCGCAAGGCTTCAGCCGGTGACACGACGCCTGAGCCAACGAGCTCCCGGGCCTCTCCGAGGACCGAAAGATCGGGATTCGAAGCTCGGCTGTCGGTGCCGATCGCCACGCGGACGCCCGCGGCGAGGAATTGCCTCACCGGCGGGAGCCGCCCGGAGAGAAGCCTCGTCGTGCGCGGACAGACAACGACGCCGAGCCGGTCGCGGTGGCGGGCGAGACGGTCGAGGGCCGTGGCGTCGGGGGGCTCCCCAAGGAACGTGCCATGGACGACGCTCCCGCGGCGCACGCGGGCAAGCCTGCTGATCCAATCCGACGGCGGGAGCACGGGCGGAGGCCGATCGGCCGGCCAGGCGCCGAGGGTTGAAAACAGATCGCGGAACGGCCCGCCGCCGCCGGTGACGTAGGCGAGTTCCGCGAGGCTCTCCGCGAGGTGCATCGTCACGGGAAGATCGCGCCTGGCCGCTTCGCGGAGCAGTGCCTTGCCGAGGGCTAACGAGACTGTCATCGGGGCATGAGGGGAGATCCCGGCGGAATCTCCGAGCCGATTGAGGTCGCGGGCTATGGCCCCGGGAAGGCTCCCTCCCGTGAACGACAAGCCGAGCACCTCGCGATAGACGCGCACCCGCGGCCCGATCGACGGATAGACTCCCCGCGGCACGGCGGTGGCGATCTCGCCGATCGTTGTCACGCCAAACGAGAGGCTCTCGGCGAGGCCAGCCCGGAGGCTGCCCGCGAGCCGGGCCGCTTCCTCGAGGCCTGAAGGTCGGGCCCGGCGGAGGGCGACGACGCGGGCGATCCAACCGGGGAGGCCCCCTTCGGCATCGAGCGGCCGCTCGAGATCGGAAAACTCGAGGTGGGTATGAGCGTTGACGAGGCCGGGAAGGACGATCGAATCGCCGAGGTCGATGCTCCGGCCGGAGGGTGGGTTTCCAGGGAGATTGCGCCGACCGATCGCCACGATCCGTCCCTGCTCGATCCGCAGCCAGCCATCTTCGATTGCCGGCCCACCGACCGGCACGATCCACCGGGCCCGGAGGTGGAGCGGTTCGGCCCGGCTCACGACTTCGCCGCAGCCGACACGAGGCTCGGCTGAAGGAGCGCCGGGCCTGCCGACCCGCAGCCCGTGGGGCCGCACGAAGCGGTTGCCGCCGGGAGCGCCGTCGGAAGCGGGCCGTCGGCTTCGTCTTCGAACAGTTCGTAAAACACGTTGCGGCGGCGCGGGATCCAGCCGAGCTCCGAGATCGCCGAGCGCATCTCGGCGAGCGTGAGGTGGTGGACGGTGCCGGCGGCGCTGACGACGTTCTCCTCGAGCATCAGGCTCCCCATGTCGTTGGCGCCGAAGAGGAGGGCGAGCTGGCCGATCTCCCGCCCTTGGGTCACCCAGCTCGACTGGATGTTGGGGACGTTGTCGAGGAACAGCCGGGCGACGGCCTGCGTTCGCAGGTAGTCAAACGGTCCGGCCGGCGGGATCGTGGCTAGGTCGGTGTTCTCGGGCTGGAACGACCAACAGATGAAGGCCGTTAGTCCCCCCGTCTCGTCCTGGAGCTCGCGGATCCGCTCGAGATGCTCGACCCGCTCGGCGAGCGTCTCGACATGGCCAAACATCATCGTCGCGGTGCTCCGCCCGCCGACGGCGTGCCACTCGCGGTGGACGTTGAGCCAGTCGTCGGTAAGGACCTTGCCGCGCGTGATCTCCTTCCGCACCCGGTCGACGAGGATCTCGCCGCCGCCTCCGGGGAGCGAGCCGAGCCCGGCCCGGGCGAGGCGCTCGAGCACCTCCCGGAGGGGACGCTTGGAGATCTTCGTGAAGTGGTAGATCTCGGGGGGCGAGAAGCCGTGGACGTTGACCTGCGGGAAGCGCGCCTTGATGTCGCGGAGGAGGTCCTCATACCACTCCAGTTCGAGCGTCGGATGGAGTCCGCCCTGGAGGAGGATTTGGTCGCCGCCGACAGAGACCATCTCGGCGATCTTCCCCATCAGCACGTCGCGGTCGAGGACATAGCCCTCGGCATGCTTCGGCGGCCGGTAGAAGGCGCAGAAGTCACACACCGCCGTGCAGACGTTGGTGTAGTTGATGTTGCGATCGATGTTGTAGGTGCGATACGGTTCCGGATGGAGCCGCGCCGTGACGGCATTGGCCGCCCGGCCGATCGAGGCCAGGTGAGACGACTGGAGGAGGACGAGGGCGTCGGCAGCCGACAGCCTCTTTCCGGCAACGGTGTCGTCCAGGATGCGGTTGATGCTTGGCGTCATGGTGTTGGAATCCGCAGGGAGTGAAGACCCTGTCATTGTGACATCGGCGCCCCGGGGAGGGCGAGGGCCCGATCGAGGTCGATCCCCTTCGGAGCGAGGGAGAGGGCCGCGGCCCGGTCGTGGAACAGCGCCAGGGCCGCCCGTTCCCGGAAGCCGAGATCGTAGTGGAGATTGTCGCGGAGGTAGCCGAGGCATTGGGGGACGGTGAGGCCATGCCCCTTCGCTTCGGCGGCCGCGATCGAGGCGAAGTTGGCCCGGCCGGCGTCACGGGCGGCGTTGAGGAGCGGTTCGAGGCGGCGAAGCGTGGCCTCGGGGACGTCGCGCCGCGCTGCCCAGACGGCGAACACGAACGGCAAGCCGGTCCAGCGGCACCACTCCTCGCCGAGATCCCAGACCGTCTCGAAGTTGCCACGCTGCCCGCCGATCGCCCGATCGCCGATGAGGAGGACGGCGTCGGCCGTGGTGGCGGAGATATCGTCCTCGAGCGGCAGGACATCGATCTGGGGGGCGACGCCACAGCGGTGGGCCAGAAGGATCCGCGCCAGGGTGGCGCTCGTCCGCGAGCCCTCGTCAACGGCGAGCGTGTCGATTCGGTCGGGGCGCTTGCGGAAGAAGACCTTCACGCTCATCACCGGCCCACGGCAGCCGATGCAGGCGTCGGAGACGAGCCGGTAGGCATCGCCGCGGAAGAACTCGATCGACGGGATCAGGGCCACATCGAGGCTGCCGGCGGCGAGTTGATCGGCCAGCCGGCTGGGGAGGTCGTATTCCAAGGCGATCCCGGGGCCGGCGAGGCCATGGACGAGCGGCTTGGTGTTGAGGTATTGGACGGCCCCCACCCTGGCCGGCGGGGCGGCGGGCCCCTTCGGAATCGGGACTGTTTCTGGCGGGGAACGCCGGTCGGAGGATGGAAAACCGAGGGACATGCGGCCGATTCCGGCGACGGTGGGCGAATGGTCGAGCATCGCTGTGCGGGGCATGGAACGCATCCCCCGACCCGTTTTCGTCGTGGCTGGAGCCCGTGGATCGCTGTTCCACGGCCAACAGAGGGGGCGGACCTAAGGAAACTCGCCCGCCGCTGCCCTGTCTAGAGGAGAACCGCAGAACGGCCCTCCGGCTAACCGCCGGCCGGGGAGGATCATGGCTCCAGCCGGCGGAAGGCGCGGAGGCCGAGGAAGAGGGGGAGGAAGGTCGCTAGGAGGCCGAGGACAACCGCGGCGGTGAGCCCCAGGGCCACGCCCCGGTCGGCCGCCGTCCAGCCGGTCGTGGCGAAGCCGCGCTCCTCGGCGGCGAAGCGGAGTTGGACCGGCACGGCCGTCACGAGGACGACGGCGATGATGAACAGCGAGCTGATCACGAGGCTCAAGGTTCCCCCGAAGCCCGAGGCGATCTTCGACGGGGAGATCTCGCGGAGATCGGGCATCCGGGCGCCGATGCCGACGGCAATCCCGGAGAGCCCGGCACAGAGGACGACACAGCAGACCTCGTGGAGGGCGATCAGCCACGGCTCGATTCCGAGCATCGTGTCGCTCAAGAGCACCAGCACGCAGCAGGGGACGATCCCGCCGACGAACGAGAAGAGAAACTTCGACCACACGATCTGGTCGCGGTTTACCGGAAGGAGGCCGAGGATCCAAAACCGGCGCCCCTCGAGGCTGATCATCGGGAACACGAACCGGGTCGTGAACGTCGAGAGGATCAGCCCGACGACGGCGAGGTTCAGAAATCCGATCATCGCCGCGTAGGCGTGCTGGTAGTTGAAGATCCGGACGTTCCAGAAATAGAGGCCGAGGAGGCCGAAGAAGATGGCGAACTGCGACCACTGCGAGATGTCGCGGCGGAAGATGCGCAGATCCTTGACGATGAGGAGGCGGAGCGGCCGGCCGCGGGCCGTGCCGGCGCGGGAGAGAAACTCGTCAAACCAGCTCATCCGCCGCTTTCGCCGGGTGGGGATCTCGCTGACCAGTTGGCTGGCACCAAGGCGGTGAAGGCGGGCGGCGACCTGGCGGCCGACGAGCTGGAGCATCAGGGCGTTGGAGATGAGGACGGCGAGGTAGCGGAGGGCCTCGGCCTGGTGACGCGCCACCGAGCCGTCCTTGGCGCGGGCGGCAGCCTCGATGAGCCCGCTGGAGAGCCACCAGCTCGGCAGCATCCGCTGCTCGGTGATCGACAGCCGGGAGAAGACCTGCTCGAACCAGGCCGCCGACATCGTGTCGGCTCGGGGCGTCGCCAGGGCCATCCAGGCCAAGCCGATCATCGCCAGCAGGGCGGCCCCCAACGCGATCGACAGGGCATGGAGCCGCAACCGCGGCATCCAGGCGACCATCGCCAGGCAGAGGATCCCGCCGAGGGTCGCCGGGATGGCGACGAACGCCACCATGAACGGCAGGAGGAGGGCGAAGAACGGCCACGGGGCGTGACGGACGATGCCGTACGCGGTGAGCATCGGGCTGCCGAGGAGGATGAATCCCCAACTCGAAAACCAGAAAGCCTCCTGAAACTTGTGGGCGAAGATCGTCTCCGATCGGACCGGCAGGGTCAGCAGCAGCCGCGCTTCGGGCGTCGTGTAGAGACCGCTGTAGAGGAGGATCCCGGTGGAGAAGACGAGCATCACCATCAGCGACGAGAAGAAGGCGTTGAAGAGGAGCGAGATCACCTCGG
>CAJAYZ010000071.1 GCA_903949225.1 uncultured Planctomycetaceae bacterium | reverse complement strand
GGCCGGATCGGCCTCCTCGATGTTCATGTGGAACAGATCGCAGAGAAGCTTGACGTTGTGAAGGCCCTGGCCACGGAGGAACGAGGCCGCGTCGCCGACTTGCGTGAAGAGGTTTGTCTCGTAGCGGTTGAGCGGCTCATAGAGGAGCGTCTGCCCGCGCCCTGCCGCATGCCGGCCGAGGTGATGGAGGGCCGCGGCAAGGTGCTCGAGCGCGTCGACCCGCGACACATCCCCCTCGTGGCGCCCCTGCATCGATCCGATGATCACCGGCGCTCCCAGATCGGCCGCGTTATTGATGAGCAGCTCGACGAAGTCGCGGGCCTCGGCGCGGATGCGCGCGTCGGCATGAGTGAGCGAAAGCTTGTGCCGCACCCACCCCGCGCCGCTCCCCACGGCGGCCAGGCCCAGCCCGTGGTCGGCGAGTCTCCCGGCCAGGCCGCAGTCGGCGAGTTGCTCTGGCCCCGTCGGAAACACCTCCACCGCGTCGAAGCCGAGTTCCGCCGCCCGTCGGCAGCCGACATCAAGTGCCTCCGCCGCCGTGGCCCCATGAAACACGAACGGCCCCTGCCGCGCCTCACTCACGAGGCACACCGTCACGGCGCTCTTCATGCAACCGGCCCCCGCTGTGGAGCGAACAGCGGCCGAAGATGCCGCTCGTAGAGATTCTCCGTCACCTGCCGGCCGACGATGTCGCGATGGTCCACGAGGAGATCGGTGTACCGGGCTCCCTGCTTGGCCGCCACCTTGAAGGAGACATGGAGGAGCTGGCGGACATGCGGATTGAACCGCGGATCGGCGGGCAGATGGCGGATCGCCGCCGCCAACCGCGGCCCCTCCCAAGATGCCACCTCCGCAGCCGCGGGGAGCCGGGCCCGGTCGATGTCGATCACGGTGGCATACGGGGCACAGAGCTCTTCAACATGCTCCAGGGCGTAGGCGTAGATTTCCTTGGCGAGAGCCAGCCCGTTCCCCCCTGCCTCGGAGAGGCCGATGAGCTCCTCGAGCCACGTCGTGCCCGCTGTCTTCACATGGACGCCGGCGCCGGTGCGCTCGAGGGCCCGGCGGATGACCGGATAGAGAGAGAACTTGTCGCTCCCGCTGTGCACCGAGAGCTTGAGCCCCGCCGGCAGGCCATAGGTGGCCGAGGCATGGGCGAGGACGGCGAGATCGTCGTTGAACTCCCGTTCGAAGGCGGCCAGATCGCCGACGTAGTCGACCCCCTTGTTGAACCGACCGGTGAACTTCGGGGCGATCGTGTCGAGCGGGACGCGCTCGTCGGCGAGCAGGGCGAGGATGACGAGGAGCTCGCGCGGCGTCTGCGGGCTGTCGGTCTCGTCCATGCTCACTTCCGTCACGAAAGCGGCTCCCTCCTTCCGCGCCTGGATGTGGCGGTGGATCGCGCCGGCCTCGCGGGCCGCAAGGAGATACTGCCCGGCAATCCGGGAGACGACGTTGGCGTCGAGCAGGAGCGCCTCTGCCACTCCCTCAAGCTGGAGCGTGCCTGTCAGCTCAGGATGCCGGGCGACGAAGGCGGCGATCTCGAATGCAGGCGCCGGCTTGCCGATCGAGTCGGCGACATCGATCGTGAAAAAGTCGCTGGTGTCGAGGAAGCGATCGACCGTTTCGAGGCGGATGTGGTCGGCATCGACAAACCATGGATGACGCCAGCCGCGCTGGTCGACCGCCTTCGCCGCGGCGGCCCGGACGCTCGGCGGCTCGCTGCCGACGAAGCCATGCTCGCGGTTCGACTTGTTCCACACCGGGGCGACGACGACCCCTTCCCCCTCGAGCCTTTCAAACGCTGCCAGTTGTGCAGCGGCCTGATGGGCGAAACGGTCACCGACACCGAACGACAGCCGGGGGAGGCTGGTGCTGGAAGGGGCGTGCATCGTGCACTCCTGATTCAGACGTCGAGGTTCAGACGTCGAGGTTCTTCACGTCGAGGGCGTGGCGCTCGATGAACTCGCGGCGCGGTTCCACCTTCTCCCCCATGAGCACCCGGAACAGATCGTCGGCCGCGGCCGCATCGGTCATCGTCACCCGAAGGAGGGTACGGTTGGCGGGGTCGAGCGTCGTGTCGCGGAGCTCCTCCGCGTTCATCTCGCCGAGTCCCTTGAAGCGGGTGATCGACAGTCCCTTTTCACCGGCGCGGCGGACGGCGGAGAGGAGGCTGCGGAGATCCTCCAGACCGATGACGTTCTCGCCGCGGCGGAGGGAATAGCGCGCATCCTCGGTGCCGGTGCGGTCCTCGGGAAGGAGCGACTCGATGCCGAAGCCCATCTCCTTGAGCTCGGCGAGCCCGGAATTGATGCTCCGCACCTCGTGGAGATCGACGATCACCAGTTGATCTTCATGCTCCACCGATTTCGCGTCGGCGCCCAGCCCCGCGGGTGCTTGCGCGTCCTCGGCCCGCCCCACTGCCAGCGCCCCACCGGCGGCCTTTTCCTTCCCCTTCACGAAAGCCTCGAGCTGCTCTCGGCTGGAGAACCAGTGCTCCTCGCTTCCGAAATAGACATGGAACATCGGCAGCTTGGCGGTGACGGTGTCGCGGCGGGCGGCATGGTCGCGGAGGCTGATCCCGCGCCGCTCCAGGGCGACCAGCGCGTCCTCGAGGCCGGCGAGCGTGCGGCAGAGCTTCTGCATCGGCGGCCCAGAGATCTCACGGCCATCGCCCGGGAGGAAGACTCCTTCGCCGAGGCCCTGGTCGAGGAGCTGCGTCTTCATCTCCTCTTCGGTCTGCACGTAGTAGACCTGCTTCTTGTTGCGGACGCGGAACAGCGGCGGCTGGGCGACGTAGACGTGCCCCGCGGCGACGAGCTGGTACATCTGCCGGTAGAAGAACGTCAGCAGGAGCGTGCGAATGTGCGAGCCGTCGACGTCGGCGTCGGTCATGATCACGATCTTGTCGTAGCGCCGCTTGCCGAGATCGGCGTCGGTGCCGATGCCGGCGCCGATCGCGGAGATGACGCTGCGCACCTCCTCATTGGCAAGCACCTTGTCTTCACGGCTCTTGTAGGCATTGATGATCTTGCCGCGCAAGGGGAGGATCGCCTGGTATTCGCGGTGCCGGCCCCCCTCCGCCGAGCCGCCGGCCGAATCACCCTCCACGAGGTAGAGCTCGCAGCGAGCCACGTCGCGGCTGGTGCAGTCGCGGAGCTTACCGGGAAGCCCTCCGCCGGAGAGCGCCCCTTTGCGCTCGCGGAGGAGCGCCTTGGCCTTGAGGGCCGCCGCGCGGGCCTCGGCAGCGAGCACGCCCTTCTGGACGATCGCCTTGGCGTTCTTCGGATTCTCTTCGAGGTACTTGGCGAGGAAATCACCGACGGCGGAGTTGATGATCCCCTCCACCTCGCCGTTGCCGAGCTTCGTCTTCGTCTGCCCCTGGAACTGCGGGTGGGGGACGCGGACGCTCACCACCACCGTGAGGCCTTCACGAACGTCGTCGCCGGTCGGTACGAGATCCTTGTAGAGCCCCGTCTTCTTGCCGTAGGCATTGAGTGAGCGGGTCAGCGCGGCACGGAAACCGGAGACGTGCGTCCCCCCTTCCGTGGTCGAGATATTGTTGACATAGCTGTGGAGGTTTTCGGTGAACTCGCCGGTGTACTGCATGGCGATGTCGAACGAGACTCCCTCCTGCTCGCCAACGATCGAGATCACGTCGGCATGGATCGCGTCGCTAGAGCGATTGAGCCACTCGACGAATTCGACGATCCCCCGCTCGTAGAAATACTCCTCCGTCTGACCGCTGGCGGCGTCGGAGAAGACGATCCTCACGCCCGAGTTGAGGAAGGCGAGTTCCTGGAGGCGGCGGGCGAGGATATCGAAGGAGAACTTTGTCGACGGGAAAATCTGCGGATCGGGCTTGAAGGTCGTCTTCGTCCCGGTGCGGGTGGTGGTGCCGACGTTGCGCACTAGGCCCGTGGCGACGCCGCGCTCGTACTCCTGCTGCCAGAGGTGGCCGCCACGCGAAACCTCCACCTCGCACCATTCGGAGAGGAAGTTCACCACCGTGACGCCGACGCCATGGAGGCCGCCAGAGGTCTGGTAGGCCCCCTTCTGGAACTTGCCTCCGAATTTCAGGACGGTCATCACCCCCTCGAGGGTGGAGACTTCTCGGTCCATCTCCTCGGAGAGCTGCGCATGCTTCTCCACGGGGATGCCGCGGCCGTCGTCCTCGACGGTGACACTCCCGTCGACGTTCACCATCACGCTCACGCGCTTGGCGTAGTTGGCCATGCACTCGTCGATCGAGTTGTCGACGACCTCGTAGACGAGGTGGTGGAGGCCGCGGGCGGTGTTGTCGCCGATGTACATACCGAACCGTTCGCGAACATGATCGCGGTCGGAAAGATGGAGCAGATCCTCGGATGTGTATCCGGGCGTGCGTGGCTCGTCAGCCATGGGAAGGCTCCTCCGGGGATGACGGGGCTGGGCCTGAGCGCTGGGAGGCTTCGGCCCGCATCGATTCAAGGGTGGACTGCGGTTCAGCGCGATCGATCGGTTCGGAAAGGAGACGGCAGCGGATGTCGGTGATCCCCTCCGCCGGCACAAGTTCGGCCAGGCGTGTGACAGCCTGACGCTTGTGGAATCCCATCTCTTGGACGAGCGCCGAGTGCGTCACGAACACCTCGAGCACGCCGCGCCGGACGAGCCCCGGCTGGGATGCCGCCCGGAGGTGCTCCGGCACCGCCTGCTGCCAGGCGTCGACGAGTCCCGATGCCGCCTGCTCGCGGTCGTAACCGCTGCGGGCCAAGAGGCGGCTCATGAGCCGGCCAATGGCCGTCGGTCCTGCAGGCTGGGAGTCGTT
>CAJAYZ010000070.1 GCA_903949225.1 uncultured Planctomycetaceae bacterium | reverse complement strand
GTCGCGGTGGCGATGTCGAGTGTGGCGCTGCCGTAGGTGCCGGCCTTGGTGTAGGTGAGGCCGGCGTCGGCGGTGAGCCAGCCGTTGAGACCGAGCCAAGCGGTGTCGATGGCGACCGTGCTGTCGACGCTTGCGAGCGTGAAGGTGGCGGTGGCGGTGTTGACGCCAGCGATGAGCGAGCCAGCCTCGACGAGGCCGTTGGAAGCGAGGGATGCCGTGACGGTGGGGGGAGTCGGGGGCGTGATCGAGGCGTCAGTAGCACCTTGGACGGCAAACACAACCGATGCATCGGCCGAAGCACCGAGATCGTCGATGACACGGATGGTGAACGAATCATCGACGGTCTCGCCCGTCGACAAGGCGTCGGTGGCAGAACGCGAGTTGTCAAGGAGATAGCTGATCGTGTCGCGGGTGACGTCGAGGGAGGCGGTGCCGTAGTTGCCGGAGAGGGTGTAGATGCTCCCGCCTTCAACGCGGATCCAGCCCTTGGAAACCAGCCAGGCGTCGTCGTAACGAACCGCAGGACTGTCGACATCAGACTTCTTCAACAGAACGGTCGCCGAGTCTGTCCCTGCCGAGGACGAAGTACCCTCGACGAGAATGTTCGAGGAAGGGCCAACCTCGACCGAGGGAGCGTTGTTAACTGCGGTGATCGACACCGATTGATCAAACTTCCGGGAAGGCAGCGCCACGCCGTTGGCGGTTCTCGTGATCAGCCAGGAGAACTGGCGGGGGGCCGCGTCGGGCGTCGAGGACGTGGAGTCGTACTGCACCTTGCGGAGGAGATTCTCGAACGCGGAGAACGATTCTCTGCCGATCGCGGCGGAGGTGATTGTGAAGGTGCCGCCAGGTGTCACCGAAGCGGTGAACGCATCCGTGCCGTCATCGCCATTTTGCAGCCAGAAGTCGGTGGGTGTCGTTGTGAGAGAGGGAACAAACATCCCCGCGGCGAGAATCGATTCCGTCGCGCCCGAAGCGTCACCCTTGGCACCCTGCACCCGAATGCGATCGGTGACCAAAGCAGCAGGAATCGTCAGCGCGACGGTCGTGATCGTCTCCGGAGCATTCGAACCGCTGCCCGTGTTGCGGCGGAGCGAGATCGTGGGCTGGAGGGAAACCGGCGCTTGCCTCTCCGTGTAGCCGATCGACGGGGTCGCGTCGCGCACCGTTCGGAATTCGTCTTTGCCGATGACCCGGAATACCAAGTCCTTGGTCGCCGTCTGCGGCTTGCTCGTCGAGCGGCGGTTGGTGACACCGGTGTCGATGACCTGAATGGTGAACTTGTCCTCCGCCACCTCCCCTTCGTCGAGGTTATCGGTGGCCGGCAGCGTGTTGTCGATTTCGTAGGTCACCGTGTCGGTGGCAACGGTCAGGATTGCCTTGCCGTAGGTGCCCCTGGCACTGTAGGTCGAGCCGTCGTCAGTGGTGGCCCAACCGTTGGCCTTCAGCCAGGTTGCGTCGTACCTCACGCCGGTGCTGTCGGAGTCGGACTTCTTCAGGGTCGCGGAAGTGGTCGACGTAGCGCTGTCGCCGTCGCCCTCTTCGGCGAGATCTGTCGGAGTGGTGATCTCGTCGATCGTCGGGGCGTTGTTGACCGGGGTGATCGTGACGGTGCTGCCGACGGTGCGCACGGGGAGAGGAACGCCGCTGGACGAGATGGCACTCGCGATACGCCACGCGAACAGTCGCCCCTCAGTCGTGGGAGACGGGGACGTGTTGTCGTAACGCACGCCACGGATGAGGGTCTGGAAGGCCGCGAAGGAACCTGCTCCGGTGGTCCCCGGAGCGGTAAAGGTGATCTCGCCCCCAGCGGTAAAAGCAGCGGTGAATCGAGTCGCGGCCCCCTGGCCAATCTGCAGCCAGAAGTCGGTGCGCGGCTGGGCCCCGGCCGCGATGCCGGTGGCCAGCGGCGACGCAGTCGTGCCCGCGGCGTCGCCCTTGGCGCCCGGCACGTGGATCCGGTCGGCAGTGGTGGCCGATGGGATTGTCAGCACCGCGCTGGTGATCGTGTTCGGGGCGGCGCTGCCGCGGCCCGAGTTCCGCTCGAGGATGAGGTTTGGCTGAAGGGGGACAGCGTCGCGTCCCTCGGTGTACTTGATCGACCTTGCGACTCCGCTGATCGTGTTGAACTCGACGGGAACCGACTGGCCATTGAAGGAGAGAATGCCGTGATCATCCTCAAGCTGCAGGCGTGACAACTCGGCGGTGGAGGGCGACACGCCGCGGACAAGATCGGAGAAATACTCCCCCTCGTCACCGCGGGAGTCGACGCCGTGGTTGAGAAGCGTGTCGAGGTGGTGGCCGATCTCCTCGAAGACGACCGAGCGGACGACCTGCGCGGAGCCCGAAAGGATATCGGAGCGGAGGTAGATCGTCGGCCCGCCGGGGGCAGTGGCAGAATAGGCACCGCCGTGATTGCCAATCACCGAAGAATCAAGGAGGCGGAAGGAGACGCCGAGGGCCGAAGTCCCGGCGAGGAGGCGTTGTTCGACCGAGGTGGCCTTCAGTTCGAAGGCGCCGCGATCGGCTCCTGGAGCAGCGAAGACACGATGGATGATCGCGTCGATGCCGGGCGTGCGACCGAGGAGCACTGAAGGATCTTCACCGATCGCCCTTGTCAGATCGGCCGGCAAGAGTTCTTTCGAGTTGACGAAGGTCACCTCGGCAGGGATCGGAGCGACCGAGCCAGGGGAAAACGTTGACGCGACGCTCTCGAAGGACGAGAACGCGAGGGCAAGTCGCGGTTCGAGCGATTGACTCCCCAGGCCTTGACGCTGGACCTTGAGCGGAAGCCGCCGCGACCGCCTTGACCGGGAGAGCCTCCAGGGCATCGCGAATCGACGGATCGGCCACACGGTCTGGAATGAGCGCAGCCGCCGGTACCATCGCATCACGATCCGCATGAGACTTCTGCCTGTCTGGATTCGCTTGGGCTGGAATGGACGCCACCCACCCAGTGCCTCGATCCGGCGGGAGGGCGTTGACCGGAGTGGACCATAGATTTTGAAAAATCCCCGGAAAGGGGTGGTTTCTTGCCGGATTGAAAGACGGACCTGCCGCGGCCAAGGCCCGGAAATGGAAGCGGGTTTCTTCGCGTATCGCTCGGCCGGCTCTGGTGCCGTTGAAGCGAGTTTCCTTGCATGGCTGTCAGGTTTCCGGTGCGGCGGGGCAGGTAAGGCTCTGGAGGGGTAGAGCAGCCCGAACTCGGCGGCAGCTTGGGTGGAGGCGATCTGAGGGGATACTCTGGGGAGATCCTCCTGGATCGGTCAAGGGACATGAGCCGGGCGGCCGTGGGCGTTGCCGGTGTGTGTTTGGGGAGAGTTCGACGATGCGACAGGGCATGAAAAGGGCGGAAATCGCCGCGATCGGTCTTTTCGTCGGGCTGCTCTCCGGAATGACCGTCGACGCGCGGGGCGATGGGGGAGATCTGGAGTTGGCTCGGGCTGTGCAGCCGATCCTCGCCAACCATTGCTGGAACTGTCACGGGCCGGACGAGCACTCCCGCGAGGGGGGCTTGAGGCTCGATGTCCGGAGTGCAGCACTCGAGTCACGCCATGGCGGTGCGGCGGCGATTGTGGCCGGTGATTCTGCGGCAAGCATGATCATGGCGCGAGTCCACGCCACGGACGATACGCAGATGCCACCGGAATCGTTCGGCAAGCCACTCAACGCGGATCAGCGGGCCCTCCTTGCCCGTTGGATCGATGCCGGTGCCCCGTATGCAACCCACTGGGCCTTTCTCCCTCCGCGGCCTCCGCAGCTGCCGACCGTGAAGCGGGTGGATTGGCCCCGCGGCGATCTCGATCGGTTCGTGCTCGCCCGGCTCGAGGCGGAGGGGATCGAGCCCGCGCCCGAAGCCGACCGGGCGACCTGGCTGCGACGCGTGACGCTCGATCTCACCGGACTTCCCCCGACGTCGGAGGAGATCGCGGCGTTCCTCGCTGATGCAAGCCCCACGCCCCACCTAGCCGTCGTCGATCGG
>CAJAYZ010000069.1 GCA_903949225.1 uncultured Planctomycetaceae bacterium | reverse complement strand
CGGTGTGCCTCGGGATCGAGCCCGATGGTCGGCTCCGGCCGGCGGTGGCGGGAACTCCGGCAGGGTTCATCCAGCACGAGGGGAAGAGCGTTCATGCCGCCCGCCAGGAGGGTCCCCACGGGCATTCGATCGACCCCTCCCCCGACGGCCGCTATGCCATCGTCTGCGACCTCGGCATCGACAAGGTTCTCGTCCACGCTCTCGATGCCGGGAAGGCAACGATCCGGCCCCACGGGGCGACGGCCGTGGCTGCCGGCGCCGGCCCCAGGCACTTCGCCTTCCATCCCGATGGTCGCCATGCCTACTGCATCAACGAGCTCGATCTCACCGTGACGGCGTTCGACTTCGACGCCCAGGCCGGGGCCCTCGAGCCGGTGCAGACGCTCGCCACAATCCCCGCCGGGATCACCGATCGGAACGGATTTTCGACCGCCGAGATCGCCGTCCATCCGTCGGGGAAGTTTGTCTATGGATCGAACCGCGGCCACGACTCGATCGCGATGTATGCCGTCGACCCGCCGACCGGCCGACTCACGTTCCTCGGGGCCGAGCCGATCCGCGGCAAGACGCCTCGCAACTTCGCCATCGATCCCTCGGGCAAGTGGCTCCTGGCGGCCGGCCAGGATTCCCACGGCGTGAGCCTGTTTGCGATCGATCAGTCCACCGGCAAGCTGTCGTTTACCGGACGGACGGTGCCCGTGCCCGCCCCGGTCTGCATCACGTTCCGCTGACCAATCCAGCCGAGCCTTCCCTTTCTCCTCCGCTCTGACGCTCCCATGACCATCTGCTTGCTCAAGTCGAAGATCCACCGTGCCGCCGTCACCGCGGCCTCGCTCGATTACGAGGGGAGCCTGACGATCGCCGCCGACCTCGCCGAGAAGGTCGGCCTGCGGCACTACGAGCGGATCCTCGTCGGCAACATGGCCAATGGCGAACGGTTCGAGACCTACGTCATCCTTGGAGCGCCCGGATCGGGGGCGATCGAACTCAACGGCGCCACAGCCCATCTCGGCAAGCCGGGCGACCGGTTGACGATCATGTCGTTCGGCCAATACACCGCCGAGGAAGCCCGGCATCACCAGCCGGCCGTGATCGTGCTCGACGCCACCAACGTGATCGTGCGGGATACAAAGCGCCACTGACTCCCGCAGGCGAGCTTTGGACCGCGCCAGGGCTACGCTCACAGGCACGACCGTGAGCCGACGAAAAAACCCTGTCCCACGAGCCGTGGGACAGGGTTCTCTTGAAGTCACAAAGCAGCCACGCGGAAATCACGTCGTCGGAGGTTCGTCGCGGTGGGCGACGGTCGACGGCTGAATCCAGTTCAAAGCGGCTCGGGCGCCGGCGGGGATTTCCCCTGAAGCTTGGTCGGCACCTTCCCCTTCGGTGGCCCCTTCACGGTGGGCCCCTTCACGGCAGGAGCAGCCGCCGCACCACCTGCCGGAGCTGCGGCAACCGGAGCCGCGGGAACGGTGGCTGCCGGAGCCGACGGGCTGGCACTCGCCCCGGGAGCAGCCTTGCCCGGCTTCGGAACGCCCCCTGCCGCCGGAGCGGCGGGAACCTCACCAGCAGACGCGACCGGGGCCGGCGTCGCCACCGGGGCCGGCTTGGCCCCTTCCGAACATCCGCTCAACCCACTGACAGCCACGGCCAGGGCCGATGTGACTACCGCACACCACAGACAACGCATGGGCATCGAACGAGATCCTCCAGAAGGTCGATTCGGCGGATCGGCCACGGCGTGCGGCTCAAGCCCGGACGGGCCGCAACACACACCTGCCGACGGTGCGGGCCGACAGCCG
>CAJAYZ010000068.1 GCA_903949225.1 uncultured Planctomycetaceae bacterium | reverse complement strand
CGCTAGCGTAGCTCAACTGGCAGAGCAGCTGATTTGTAATCAGCAGGTTGCGGGTTCAACTCCCGCCGCTAGCTCACCATGACGGCCGTCGCGCGGCACAGCCGGTCGAGGGCATCGTGCGGGCGACTCGCCTCAGCCGGTGCATGAGCCGCGGCGGGGCCGCGCGGCCCCAAAGCGATCAGCGACCGAGATACCAGCGTCCAAACCGATACGGCATACACGACCGGCACCACCAGCACACGGACCGGAACAGAACCGGAGGAGTCCAGCGTTCACCAGAGAGGGGAGTTTCCCGAGCGGTCAAAGGGGTCAGACTGTAAATCTGATGGCTCTGCCTTCGCAGGTTCGAATCCTGCACTCCCCAGTCTCATCCCCGCGCGGGTGTAGCTCAATGGTAGAGCAATAGCCTTCCAAGCTAAAGACGAGGGTTCGATTCCCTCTACCCGCTTTCCAGGCCGCAACTGAACCTCAACGCCCTCTCCGCTCAACGTCACCCCGACCCACCGTTTCCTTATTTCCACGGAGCGAACGCCGACACGACCGACCGATCCGCGTCCTCACCGGGACAACGCCGCGCTCTCGAGCGCCCGTCCACCGAGGCCACGACGCACACCGCTGCTGTAGCTCAGTTGGTAGAGCGCGTCCTTGGTAAGGACGAGGTCATGGGTTCAAATCCCATCAGCAGCTTCAGCGGTCGCCGTGACCATGTCGCCCCTATACCCAAGATTCATCCTTCCGGCCTGCCGGAGGGACGCCCGTCACAAGATCGATCGATGCTCCGCGTCAGACCTGGCCAGGCGGAGCATCGTCGATCGATCGGACAGTTTGATTTGATGCAGGATTTCAGGGACCAGGGCAGGCGCCGCCTGCAGCCACACACCAGAGAGGAAGATCGAGGGAGAAAGCATGGCTAAGGACACGTTCACGCGGAGCAAGCCGCACGTCAACGTCGGCACCATTGGTCACATCGACCATGGCAAGACAACTCTCACCGGCGCACTGGTGGCCGTTCAGGCTGCCAAGAACCTGGCGATTGCGAAAAGCTACGCCGATATCGCCAAGGGCGGCACCGTCCGCGACGACACGAAGACGGTGACCATCGCCGTCAGTCACGTCGAATATGAGAGCGAAAAGCGGCACTACGCCCACATCGACTGCCCGGGCCACGCCGACTTCATCAAGAACATGATCACCGGCGCTGCCCAGATGGACGGGGCGATCCTGGTGGTCAGCGCCGCTGACGGCCCGATGCCGCAGACGCGGGAGCACATCCTCCTCGCCAAGCAGGTCGGCGTGCCGGCGCTCGTAGTCTTCCTCAACAAGGTCGACCTCGTCGATGATCCGGAGCTCCTCGACCTCGTCGAGATGGAAATCCGCGAACTGCTGACGAAGTACGGGTTCCCGGGCGACGATGTGCCGATCATCCGTGGCGCCGGCAAGCCGGCCTACGACAACCCCAAAGACCCTGAGAAGAACAAGTGCATCGGCGACCTGCTCGCTGCTGTCGACGCCTACATCCCCGAGCCGGTTCGTGAACTCGACAAGCCGTTCCTGATGGCGATCGAGGACGTGTTCTCGATCGAAGGTCGTGGCACGGTGGCGACTGGCCGTATCGAGCGAGGCGAGGTGAAGGTCGGCGACGAAGTCGAGATCATCGGTCTCAAGGACAAGGCCGAGAAGACGACCTGCACCGGTGTCGAGATGTTCAAGAAACTCCTCGACCGCGGTCAGGCCGGCGACAACGTCGGCTGCCTGCTGCGTGGTATCGCCCGCGAAGGCATCGAGCGTGGTCAGGTGCTTGCCAAGCCGGGCTCGATCAAGCCCCACAAGAAGTTCGAGTGCGAGGTGTACGTGCTCTCGAAGGAGGAAGGTGGCCGCCACACTCCGTTCTTCGCAGGCTACCGCCCGCAGTTCTACTTCCGCACGACCGACGTCACCGGCTCGACCAAGCTGCTCAGCGGCGTCGAGATGGTCTCGCCAGGCGACAACGTGAAGATGGAAGTCGAGTTGATGGTTCCGATCGCCATGGACGACGGTGTCCGCTTCGCCATTCGCGAGGGTGGCAAGACCGTCGGCTCGGGGGTCGTGACGAAGATCCTCGACTGATCACAGAACCTGTGTACCGTTCCAGGCGCCGGCTTACGGCCGGCGCCTGGAATCACAGGGGCGTAGCTCAACTGGCAGAGCGCTGGTCTCCAAAACCAGAGGTTGCGAGTTCGATCCCCGCCGCCCCTGCTTCGCGGGATCTGGTCGCCCTGGCCACGTCCTCACGAGTCTGGATCGACAGCGTCGGTGTTTGGAATGGATCGAGGTTGAATACACCTCGGTGGGCGAATGCCCCACCAGGAAACAGTCGCCCCCACAGACCGGGCCCATCAGTTAGACGGATCGCCCGAGCCGGACGGAACCGACCATGGCAGGTATGCAAGAAAACCCAACCGCCCTCAGTTCACTGGGGCGAGAATTGTTCAGCGCGGCCGTCTACAAGCGGAGCCAAGGACGCGTTACCCGTCAGGTGACGTTCGTAGCCTTGGCCCTTGCCTGGGCGATCGCCGTCTGGAGGCTCGCTCAGATCCTGCCGGCGTGGATTTCTGCGGGGGGCCCGATGACTCCGGCGGTGAGCGCCGATGCTTACGGCCTGGTCCGGTTCGTGATTCCTTTCCTCGTTTTCCTTGCTGGCGCATGGCTTGCCTACCGGGCAGTGAATCTTCCCCGGTTCGCTGAGTTCCTCATTGGTGTTGAGTCGGAGATGGCAAAGGTGGCGTGGCCCACCCTCGGCGAAGTGGCCCGCAGTTCCGCCGTTGTGATCTTCATGATCTTCGCCCTCTCCTTCATCCTCGCGGCCTACGACTTGTTCTGGTGGTTCATTCTCCGGGCAATTCAGGGATTTCGTTGAACGCGGTCGAGACCCAAGGGTCCGGGTGACACTCCCGGACATCCCCACGCATGTCGAAGCACGATCATCCAACCGAGCCTCAGGCCGACGCGGTCGCGTCGCCCCCCGAACATGCCACGCCGCAAGGCCATGCCGACGGCCTAGCGCATGCAGTCTCCGCCGGCGCTCCGGCCGCAGAGGCCGATGACGACGACGGCACCCCTGCCGAACTCGCCGATCCGTTTGCCAGTGGTGACAACGCAAAGCCTGTGGCCTCGGCAGCCGATGACGAGATCACCCCGGTAGGGGACAAGAAGTGGTACATCCTCAAGGTGCAGAGCAACCGCGAAGATTCGATCAGCGACACGCTCGAGCGTCGGATCCGGATGCAGGGGCTCGACCGCTACTTCGGCAAGGTTATTGTGCCGAAGGAGCAGGTCACCGAGTTCAAAAGTGGCAAAAAACGCGTTGTTTCTCGCAAGCTCTATCCTGGCTACATCCTTGTGAACATGATTCTCAATGACGAGACGTGGTATCTCGTCAGGGAGACCGGCGGGATTGGCGATTTCACCGGGTCGGCCGGAAGGCCGAGCCCGATGCTCCAGGCCGACGTTGACAAGCTCCTCAACAAGTCTGCGGTTAAGCCTGACGAGGCGCCGCGGCTGAAGATCAACTTCAAGAAGGGTGACCGGGTCAAGATTACCGAAGGTACGTTTGAGAACTTCGAGGGTGAGGTGGAGCAGATCGACGAGGCGAACGGACGGGTCACGGTGATGCTCAGCATCTTCGGCCGCTCGACCCCCGTCGATATTGAGTACTGGCAGATCGAGGGGATTTGAACCTCGGTGCCGCCGCCAAAAACGGCTTGTTACGAATAATCATGCGTCCATCCTGCACGGACGCCGGGGCGCGCAGGGTAGGCCGGTAACGCATCAAGCAGCAACGTTTCCAACACAACGTGTCCAAGCAGTCCCGCGGAAGGGGAAGAGGTCAGAGTCATGGCGAAGCAGGTGGTCGGTCAAGCGAAGTTCCAGATTCCAGGCGGACAGGCCACACCGGCCCCCCCGGTCGGTACGTCGCTCGGCCGGTACGGCATCAACCTCGGACAGTTCGTCCAGCAGTTCAACGACAAGACCCGGGAAGCCGCCGGCATGGCGATTCCGGTTGTTGTCACCGTCTACAACGATCGCTCGTTCGAGTTCTACACGAAGAGCCCGCCGGCGGCCGCCCTTCTCAAGAAGGCCGCAGGCCTTGCGAAGGGCTCCGGGGTGCCGAACAAGGACAAGGTCGGCAAAGTCACCAAGGCCCAACTCGACGAGATCGTCCGACTCAAGACCAATGATCTCAATGCCAGCGATGCCGATCATGCCCGTCGCATGATCGAAGGCACCGCCCGCAGCATGGGGATCACGGTCGACAGCTGACCCTCGATCTTCAGTCGTCACAACTTTTTCCCGATTTTCCCTCGAACACTTTCAGGACCGTAGCCGTGGCTGTCACCAAGCGCATGAAGGCGATGCTCGCCAAGTTGCCGAAGACCGAAGACCCTCTTCCCGTCGCCGATGCCGTCGCGCTCATCAAGAGCATGCCGCCGACGAAGTTTGACCAGGCCGTCGAGATCCACATGCGTCTGGGCATCGATCCGAAGCAGGCCGATCAGATCGTCCGTGGCTCGATCGTGCTGCCGCACGGGATCGGCAAGTCCAAGCGTGTCGTCGTGTTCGCCAAGGGCAACATGGCCGACGAGGCCAGGGCAGCCGGGGCGGAAGAGGTCGGCTCCGATGATCTTGCCAAGAAGATCAAGGAAGGCTGGACTGATTTTGATGTCTGCATTGCGGCTCCCGACATGATGGGCCTGGTCGGCCCGCTCGGAAAGGTACTCGGGCCCCGTGGCCTGATGCCGAGCCCTCGTGCCGGCACCGTCACCGCCGACATCCGCAAGACCGTCAGCGAGTACAAGGCGGGGAAGGTCGAGTTCCGGAATGATCCGACCGGAATCGTCCATGCGGTGGTCGGGAAGGCCAGTTTTGATGAGGCGAAGATCGTCGACAACATCAAGGCCTTCATTGACCACATCATGTCGCTGCAGCCCAACAGCGTTCGTGGTCAGTACGTGAAGAGCATCTCGATCTCCGCCACGATGACCCCGGGCGTCATGATCGCCGCTTGAAGCCCGGAATGGCTCCCGCTTCCTTCTCGCT
>CAJAYZ010000067.1 GCA_903949225.1 uncultured Planctomycetaceae bacterium | reverse complement strand
CTTTTTTTCGGGGAAATTCCCGAAAAAAAGGCCCCTCGAGCCGGCGCCAACGGTGTAATCGTTCCAGCTTACGGCCGCGGGCAAGGGGGCGGCCGGAGGCGGAGCGACGGCGGGGCAGGCGGGGGGAGATCGGAAGACTCACGGGGGCCGCCGCGGCCTCACTCCATCGTCTTTTCCAGGAGCCGCAGGCTGGTGGGGTCGAGGGCGGCGACGTCGGCGATCCGGTAGCGGACACCTGTGGCGTCCACCACGAAGGCGCTACCGTCGGGGAGGCGGTCAATGTCGTCGATGCTGGCGAGGATGAATCGGCGCCGGCCGCGATCGGTGACCACGCTCCACGCCGGGGGATCGTCATCGCTGATCGCCTCGATCCGCTCGATGAGCGGGAGAAACTCCCGGGTCGCCAGCTCCGCGACGAGGCTGCTTTGAAGGGCCTCGGGAAGATTCTCGAGGGAATCGAGCCAGGCCAGTTCATCGCCGTCGGCGGAAACGATTGCCACCGGGCCCTGGGGGGCCGTCACTGGGAAGGCACGGAGGACATCGACATCGGAGAACACCTTGCCAGCGCCGTCGACAAAATCAACATGACCGTGCGAGCGGCGGACGAGGCGCCACCCCGACGTTGGTGCCAGGGGGCTGGAGGCCGAGTCAGACGCGGGGGGGCGGTGGGCTTGGGGGTCGGGGTGGGGCATCGTGGGCCTCGGCGTCTGGGGAGAAGTCAGGGCCCGGCGGCCTCGGCGGCCGCCTGCGACTGGGCGTTGTAGAGGCGTGCGTAGGCGCCTTCGCGGGAGAGGAGTTCGTCGTGCGTGCCGATCTCCACGATCCGTCCGGCATCGAGGACGACGAGGCGATCGGCCCGACGGAGGGTCGACAGCCGGTGCGCGATGGCGATCGTGGTTCGCCCCTTCACGAGGCGGTCGATCGCCGACTGGATCACCACCTCGGTCTCCGCATCGACCGCGGAGGTCGCCTCATCGAGAATCAGGATGGCGGGATCGACCAGCAGCGCCCGGGCGATGGAGACGCGCTGCCGCTCGCCGCCGGAGAGCGACCCGCCACGCTCCCCGACACGCGAGTCGTAGCCATTGGGAAGGGAAAGGATGAACTCGTGGGCGCCGGCGGCCCTGGCAGCGGCCACCACCCGCTCCGTCCCGGCGTCGGGGCAGCCGTAGGCGATGTTCTCCGCCACGCTCCCAAAGAAAAGGAGCGGTTCCTGAAGCACGCAACCGAGATTGCGACGGTAATCGCTCACCGCCATCCGGCGCAGGTCGGTGCCGTCGACGCTGACGGTGCCGCTCGAGGGATCGAAGAACCGGCAGACGAGGTTGGCCAGCGTCGACTTCCCGGAGCCGCTCGACCCCACCAGCCCGATCATCTCGCCGGGCTCGATGACGAGGTCGATGCCCCGGAGGATTTCGCGCGTGCCGTAGCGGAAGTGGACGCCCGACAATTCGATCCGCCCCCGCACCCGGCCGGGGCGGACGGGGCGAGGATCCTCGGCGACCGTCGGCCGGCAGTCGATGATCTCGAACAGCCGCTGCGCACTCGCCGAGGCCCGCTGGGCGGCGGGGACCATCCGCACCATCGATTCCACCCGCGAGTAGAAGCGGGCGATGTAGGCGAGAAACGCCGTCAGGCCGCCGACGGTCACCGACCCCTGGAACACCATCCATGCCCCTGCCGCCCACACGACGAGCAATCCCACTTCGCTGAACAGGCTCACCATCGGGCCGAAGAATGCCCATACCGTATTGACGCGATCGTTGGCGTGGAGCACGTGGTCATTGGCCGAACGGAAACGGTCGATCTCCCTCCGCTCTTGGGCAAACGCCTTGACGACGCGGATGCCCGGGATCGTGTCGGCCAACACGCTCGCCACCTCGGCCCAGGCGATGTTGGAGCGGCTGAAACCCCGCTGGAGCCGGCCGCGAACCAAATACACCAGCCACACGACGAGCGGAAAGGGGACAAGCGTGACCAGCGCGAGCACGGGATTGAGCCAGACGAGCACTCCGGCGGTGAGGAGCACCAGGAGGCAGTCGGAGAG
>CAJAYZ010000066.1 GCA_903949225.1 uncultured Planctomycetaceae bacterium | reverse complement strand
TGACGCTTCCGTCGGCCTGTTTGACCGGTTCGAGAAGCACATTTGGCATGATCGTCCGCGGGTGATAGCGAGCCGGCTCGCGAAGCCAGCTGTACAGCCATTCGCTACCACGGGGGTGGGAAGCAACCTTGGCGCCGATCCGGGAGAGATTCGGGCCGTGAGTGCTCGTGGCTTCGGGGAAGTCGCCGTGCTGATGGCAGGCGAGGCATCCGCGCACCTGCACGACCTTCTTGCCCCGCTCGATATCGGGAGCCGACGTGATGCCGTCCCAGGGGGCAACGTACTCAAACGGAGCGCTAGCACCCTGGAGGTAGGTGATCATCGAGCGGATTTCGATCGGCTCGTAACGCTTGGACTCCTCCAGGCTGTTACCGGAGAGGTGCTCCCAGAGGCCGAAGAAACGCGGCATCTTGGTCGATGGGCGGAAGTCTTGCGGATTCCGCAGCCACGAGTAGAGCCATTCGAAGCTGTCCTTCGAGGCAACGTGTCGCAGGCTGGGGCCAACCTTGGGGAGGGTGCCCGGGGTGTCGGGGGCCTTGAGCTGCGCGGCGAGCGTATGCGAGCGCGCCGAGAGCTTGGCATCGTCGCCGGCCGCGGCGTCGAGTTCGAGGAGTTCGCGGAGCCTCTCACGGGACTGCTTCCCGTCCGGGCTGGAACGGACATCCTCAACGATCCGCTTCACCCCTTCCCCGAAAGTCTCGAGCCCAGGGTCGGTAGCGATCGCTTCAGCGACTTCATGGTAATTCGGGGTGACGCGCATGTCGGGCCCGATGCGCTTGTCGGGGCCGGCATAGCCATTGATCTCGTGGCATCCGTAGCAGCCGTACTGTCGAATGAGATGGTAGCCCTCGACGAGCTTCGGCGCGGGGGGCTCGGGAAATCGCTCGCTCGGCTCGAGATCGACAACCTGATGATGGCACTTCAGGCAGCTCGACTCCTCGAACCGGTTCGGGAGCATCGGGAAAATCCAGTGGTGGTTGTTAGCCCACCCATGCTCGTCGTGCCACTCATGGCCCTGCGTGGGCGTGTCGGGGCTGTGGGAGGACCACATGAAGCTCGTGGCACTTCCCTGCCCCTGATGGCAGATCGTGCATCCGAAGGTTTGCATCGGATGGGGGCTGGTCGATCCAACGAAGAGATCGAGACGGGGATGGGTGGCATAAGGCTGGGGCACGCCGCGACGAATCGCCAGTTGCAGTGGGCGGCCCGCGTCCGGCGACTCGACGAGGGTTGCAACGGCTGCCTCTCGCGCGAGGGTCTTGCCTCCGTCGATGCCGGCGATCACGTCGCCAGCGGTAAGCCCAGCCACGGCTGCTGGCGAGCCGGGGATAACGAAGCTGACCGTCGGATCCTCAGCGTGGAACAAGCCCTGCGGGGCGAGCGCGAATCCGTAGAGCTTCTCGAGCTGGGCATTGCCGTTGCCCTCCACCGAGGGGCGTGCGGCTCCGGATTCGGTGGCGGTGGGGAGCGTGATCGCCAGATCGGCCTGCTCGCAGTACGCGGGCTCGGTGGGGGATCCGGGGGCCGACTTGTCCATCCCCTTGTGGCAGGTGATGCAACGGTCGAACCGAGCCACGTCGCGGAAGTTGTTGTTGATCGTGAGCTGCGGGAGCCAGATCTGATCGATGCGGAGAGGGCCGTTGAAGGCGTCGAGAACGGGGAGTTCGAGGAGCGTTTTGCCCGAATTGGGGGCGCGATCCTTGAGGGTCTTCGCCAGCTGACCGACCTTATTGCGGTGGTCGGCGAGAGTCTTGGCCGCGGCATCCTCCGTCGCTGTGACGTCGCGAAGGATCGACTCGAGGCCCTTGCGGTGGGTGTTGGCAACCTGATTGGCCTGAGTCGCCTCGACGACCTCTGTCTGCTTCGCTTGGGCAATCGCGAGCAAAGAGTCGAGGCGGTCTTGCGGTGCACTTTCGGCAACGGCCAATTCGTAGTCGGCACGGCATTTGTCGAACTCGGCCTTGCGGAGCTTGAGACGTCCGGAAAGATTGTCCTCGCGGAACTTGGCCCGCTTGGCGATGTCGCGCATCCGCTCGACGAGGTCCCCACGAATCGCAAGCCGCTCGCCTTGGTCGGTCTGAGAAGCGAGGCGGTCGACGTCGGTTTGGACCAAATCCGCCGCCACTGCGTCTTCGTCGATCGTTCTGGCCTGCTGGAGGAACGCTGCGGTCAGCGCTGGGGCGATCGCCGCGCGGCGGGCGTCGGCAAGCGCTGCCTCGAGATCTGCGGTTTTCGTCGCGTAGCTGTCGGAGCTTTCCTCTGCCACGCGGGCCGCCG
>CAJAYZ010000065.1 GCA_903949225.1 uncultured Planctomycetaceae bacterium | reverse complement strand
GGGAGCCGGTCGACGACGACAAGCTCCGCCTGCGCGGCGTAATCGAAGGGGCTGCCGAGCCGCTTGCCCGTCGCCTTCGCAAGCCCCAGCCGCTTCTCGACGTAGGCAAACGGATCGGGCCCGGCTTCCTTCCCTCCCTCGCTTCCCCCGCCGACCGCGAGCGTGGCGCTTGTGAGAATCACCGTCCCCACCCGGTCGAACAGATCGCGCTTGAGGGTAGCGCCGACGTCGATCGGCGCGCCACACAGCCGGACCCGCTCCCGGCCGCGCCGCGAGCGCGCCGCCTCCACCCACCACACGCTCCCCGGCTCCGACTGCTCGAGCCAGGTCTCGATCGAGCCCGCCAGGCCGGTGAGCCGGTCGGAGAGGGAGAAGAAGTCGTGTCGCTCGGCTTCGTTCTCGATCCCCTCGGCTGAGGCGCGGAGCCGGCGGGAGAGATTCAAGAGCGGATCACCGAGGGTGTCAGCGACGATCTTCGGCTCGGCGATCCGCCACGGCCCGTCGCCGCGGCCCCCCGCGGCACACTTCACCGCAGCGAAAAAATCTTCGCACAGCCGCCGGCAACGGAGCACCTCGCGCTGGAGATCATCGAATCCGTAGTGGACGAGGAGCCCGCGATGGCCGCGCTCCGAATAGAGCTTGGAGAGGACGCGCTCGACGGCGGCGCTCGATACGCCGACGCCGAGGTGGTCGCCCGCCACATCCTCCACCATGTGGGCCTCGTCGAAGATCACGATGTCGTGATCGGGGAGGAGGCTCGCGCCGCCGCGCCGCAGGGCCAGGTCGGAGAAGAACAGGGCGTGGTTGACGACGAGGATCTGAGCCCTGGCCATCCGCCGCCGGGCGGCGTAGTAGAAGCATTCGGAGTAGGAGGGGCAGCCGCGTCCCATGCAGTTGCCAGAGTCGCTTTGCACCTCCTCCCAGACGACATCGCTCGGGAGCTGGGGGAGATCGGCGAGCGATCCGTCGCTGGTCCGCACGGCCCAGTGGTGGATCTCCTCGAGCTCGTCGACGTCGCGCTGGTCCTGGAACAGGCTGCCGCGGCGTTCGATCGCCATCGTCAGGCGGCGCTTGGAGAGGTAGTTGCCGCGGCCTTTGACGAGCACCGCCGAAAACTCGCGCGGCATCACCGACTGGACGAGCGGAATGTCCTTTCCGACAAGCTGCTCCTGGAGCGCGATGGTGTGGGTGGAGATGACGACCCGGCGCGGCCGGCCGATCGGCGCTGCCTCGGGGGAATCGCCGTCGGCATCGGTCTCCCCGGCCGGCGGGCCGGTCACCGCCTCCCCCTCGTCCTGGTCGGCGGTGGCCGCGAGGACCGCGGGGATGAGATAGGCGAGGCTCTTGCCGACGCCGGTGCCGGCCTCGACGACGAGGTGGCGGCGGTCGCGGATCGCCGCGGCCACCAGCTCGGCCATCTCCAGCTGCTGCGGCCGGGATTCCCAAGCTGGGAGCCGGGCGGCCAATCGGCCACCGGGTGCGAGGAATTCGCCGGGTGTGATCATGCTGGCAATGTACCCGCTCCAACCACAGCGCATACTTTTCCAGTCCCGCCCACGCTCCGATCCCCACCGCCCCCTCGACAGGACCCCACCGTGGCCGACCCCCGCCCCCCGCACGATCCCTCTGCTCCCCCCTCAACTGGAAAGCCAAAAGCCTGGGGAGGGGTGTTCGAGCAGGCGACCGACGCCCGCGTCGAGGCCTTTTCGGAGAGCGTGTCGTTCGACAAGCGGCTGGCCGATGACGACATCGACGGCTCGATCGCCCACTCGGCGATGCTCGCCGCCTGCGGGATCATTTCGACGGCAGAGGCGGAGGCGATCCGGGCGGGGCTCGAAGAGATCCGGGCGGAGATCCACGCAGGCACCTTCACCTACACAATCTCGAAGGAGGACATCCACCTCCATGTCGAGTCGGCCCTGACGGCGCGCCTGGGCGACACCGGCCGCCGGCTCCACACGGCCCGCAGCCGCAACGATCAGGTGGCCACCGACCTGCGCCTCTTTTGCCGCCGGGCGATCGACCGCCTCGATGCCGGCCTCGCCGCGCTCCAGCGGGCGTTCCTCGGATTTGCCGAGCGCGAGGCCGACTTGATCATCCCCGGCTACACCCACCTCCGTCGGGCGCAGCCTGTCCTTGCCGCCCATCAGCTCCTGGCGTGGTGCGAGAAGCTCGGCCGCGACCGCGATCGACTCGCCGATTGCCGCAAGCGCACGAATATCCTCCCGCTCGGCTCCGGGGCGCTTGCAGGAACGAGCCTGCCGATCGACCGCGAGCATGTCCGCGCCGGGCTCGACTTCGCCGCGGTTGCCGCCAACAGCCTCGACGCCGCCAGCGACCGCGACTTCGCCTGCGAGCTGGCCTTCGTGATCTCGCTCACTGGCATCCACCTCTCGCAGTGGGCCGAGGAGTGGATCATCTGGAGCACCGAGGAGTTTGGATTCCTCAAGCTGCCGGAGAACTTCTGCACCGGCAGCTCGATCATGCCGCAGAAGATCAACCCCGACGTCCTCGAGCTCGTCCGCGGGAAGTCGGCCCGGACGATCGGCAATCTCCAGTCGCTCCTCGTGCTCTTGAAGGGGCTTCCCACCGCCTACAACCGCGATCTCCAGGAAGACAAGGAGCCGCTCTTTGATTCGATCGACACCCTCGAGGCAATCCTCGGGGTGGCGGCACCGTTGGTCGCCGGGACGTCGTTCGACCGGGCGCGGATCGGCGCCACGCTCGACCGGGGGCACCTCGACGCCACGAGCCTCATGGAGGCCCTCATCGCCGCGGGCACGCCCCAGCGGACAGCCCACGAGACGGTCGGGAAGCTCGTTCGGCGGGCGATGCGGAAGGGAGTATCGCTCGAGGAGCTTGCCGATGAGGAGTTTTCGGCAGACTGCGCGGGCTGGAACGGCGCCTTGAGGAGCGCACTTGGGGCATCCAGGGCAGTTGGACGGATGGCGAGTTTCGGATCCACGGCGCCGGCCCGGGTGGTCGACCAAATCAAGGCGTGGCAGCAGCGGCTCGGCGTTAGCGGCGCGTGAACCCGGGGAGACGGCATCGTGGCAGCGAGGGGACGACCGGAAAGCGTGCGGGTCGTCTTCTGGCCGCCGCGGGGACTCGGGCTGTGGGCAATCGGGGGGCCGGCGGCGGGTCTCCTGCTCGGCACCCTCGCCATGGCGGGGCAACCCTGCCCGAACTGCGGCCCGCTGACGACGACGAAGTGGGAGTTTCCCTTCGACAACGGCCATCACCACGACGGTGACGGCACAGTCTCTGTGCTCGCAGGCGCGGAGCGGCCGGTCACCCCGGCCCAACCGCGGCCGCTCGATGCCCTCCAGCAGGCGGTCGTCGATTCGCTCGCCGCCGAGCAGCGTGACACGGCGCCGGAGATGCTCGACGCCGCCATCCGCGCCGCCGACGTCGACGCCGACGAAGCGGCGCTCGAGTGGTTTCGCCGCACGCTCGACGCCGTGGCCGACGCCGGCGACGGCCGCGACGAACTGCTCGCCGATCTCGGCGACTCGGCCGACCAAGCGGCGCTCCTCCGCCTTGCCCGTCATCTCCGCCCCCTCGATGCCGATGCGCCGAATCTCCTCGACGCGATGCGCGACGCCGCCCGGGACCGGCGCCGGTCGCCCGCGCGGATGAAGCGCGCCGCGGAAGCCCTGGCAAGCGACAAGCCGGAGGTCCGCGCGGTGGGCGTCGCCGAGCTGTCGAAGGCGGGTATCGACGCGCTTCCGGCGCTCATGGAAGTGCTCGCATCAGCCGAGCCGGGGAAGCAGGTGGCCCGCGTGCTCGCCCGCGAGATCATCGCCGACCTGGGGCCGGACGCCCGTCAGCCGCTCCTGGCGATCCTCGGAAGCCCCGACGTCAACCGCTGGCAGGGAGCGATCCTCGCCCTCGAGGCGGCGGGCCTCGCCGACACAGCCGACTTTCTCCTCGCCCCGGCCCTCGTCGGCGGCACGCCTCCGGGCGCCCAGCGCGCCGCCCTCGCAGCCCTCCAGCGCCACGCGGCGCGGCTCGCCGGCGAGCCCGATCCGACGCTCCTCCAGCCGCCGCGGCCCAGTACGGCGATCACGCTCCTCGCCCAGCGGCTCGACTGTG
>CAJAYZ010000064.1 GCA_903949225.1 uncultured Planctomycetaceae bacterium | reverse complement strand
GCACACGCTGCTGATGGCGGCGGCCGCGAAGTGGTATGGGATGTTCGTCTGCGTGCAGGACCTCACCTGCCCAGGGGCGGCGTTGGTCCACTCGGCCGGGATCGCCGCGTGGGTGCCGGGCGTGGCTGGCATCGAGGCCAACGCGCGGCAGTACGTGCCGGAGGCCAGCCGCGGCTGGGAGGAGCGGCTCCCCGGGATCTTCCGGGTCACCGACGGCTCGATGCACACCGCCTGCCTCGCCGACCGGCCGGGACTCGGCACGACAGGCTGAAGCGTCGCGCCGGTGGGACGCGTGGGGCGGTTCGTCGCGCCTGCGAGACACGGCCACGCGGGCACAGGCCCGGAAATGCGGTGTTTGTGCGGGGTGGCCGTTTGGTACGCGGTGTGCAGTCTTCTCAGGGTGGCGGGAGTCGGTCGGCGCGATCGGCTCGATCAACGTGACCAGCGGTGCCGCGACACGGGCCGCACGAGGAGAAGCATCATGAAGAAGATCGAAGCGATCATCCGGCACTTCAAGCTGGAGGAAGTGAAGGACGCCCTCAACGCCCAGGGCGTCAAGGGCATGACCGTGACCGAGGTCCGGGGCTTCGGCCGCCAGAAGGGGCACACGGAGACCTACCGCGGGGCCGAGTATTCGGTCGATTTCCTGCCCAAGGTGAAGATCGAGGTGGTGGTGAGCGACGACGAGGCTCAGGCCGTGATCAGCAAGATCATGACGACCGCCCGCACCGGTCAGGTGGGCGACGGCAAGATCTTCGTCACCGATCTCTCCGAAGTGGTGCGCATCCGCACCGGCGAGACCTCCGGCGCCGCGATCTGATTTCACGGCGGCACGGCCATCCCTGGCCGTGCCGCCTTGGCCGTGCCGCCTTGGCCCGCCGCGGCGAACGCCGAGGGTTCGCCGGGCGGGCGGGCGGTCGCACCTCCGCGCGCCCGCGGGCCTGCCCCTCGCGGAGGCCTCGGCAGCGGCGGAGACCGCGCGGTGGACAAAGCCCGTACGGCAGCCGGGCGTGCATGAGCCGATCGAGGCCGGGGAGGCGATCGATCCGCACGTCAGGTCGCCAAGGGGCGGGTCATCTCCACGGGGATCACCCAGCGGTCGTAGTCCTCGGCGCTGACGTAGCCGGAGGCGACGGCGGCAGCCTTGAGGCTCGTCCCCTCAAGATGGGCCTTCTTCGCGATCTTCGCCGCCTTCTCGTAGCCGATGTGGGTGTTGAGGGCGGTGACGAGCATCAGCGATTCGTCGAGATGGTGACGGATGCGAGCGAGATTTGGCTCGATGCCGATGGCACAGTGGATCCGCATCGAGTCGCAGGCATCGGCCATGAGGTCGGCCGACTCGAGCACATTGTGGATCATCACCGGCTTGTAGACGTTGAGCTGGAAGTTGCCCTGCGAGCCGGCGAAGGCCACGGCGGCGTCGTTTCCGAACACCTGCACGCAGACCATCGTCATCGCCTCGCACTGCGTTGGGTTCACCTTGCCCGGCATGATCGAACTTCCCGGCTCGTTTTCCGGAATCGAGATCTCGCCGATCCCGCAGCGCGGCCCCGAGGCGAGCCAGCGGATGTCGTTGGCGATCTTCAGCAGGGCCATCGCCAAGCTCCGTTCGACGGCGCTGACATCGACGAGGGCATCGTGGGCCGAGAGCGCGGCGAACTTGTTCTCCGCCGACACGAATGGATGGCCGGTCTCGCGGGCGATGAACTTCGCCGCCACGTTCCCAAACTGCGGGTGGGCATTGAGGCCGGTGCCGACGGCCGTGCCGCCGATCGCCAGTTCATAGAGGCCCGGCAGGGCCCGCTCGATCGCGGCCATCCGGTCGTCGAGTTGCGCCCGCCAGGCCGACACCTCCTGGCCGAGCGTGATCGGCGTGGCATCCTGGAGGTGGGTGCGGCCGATCTTGACGATGTCGGCCGTCCGCTGCTCGAGGTCGGCAAACACGTCGCGCAACTGCCGCACCGCCGGCAGGAGGCGGTCGTGGATCACCTCGACGGCGGCAATGTGCATCGCGGTCGGAAAGGTGTCGTTCGACGACTGGCCGCGATTGACGTCGTCGTTGGGATGAACCGGCTTCTTCGAGCCCATCTCGCCACCGGCGATCTCGATGGCGCGGTTCGAGATCACCTCGTTGGCATTCATGTTCGACTGCGTGCCGCTGCCGGTCTGGAAGACAACGAGCGGGAAATGGTCGTCGAGCTTCCCGGCGATCACCTCGTCGGCGGCCTGCACGATGAGCTTCACTCGGTCGGCCGGAAGCTGCCCGAGTTCGCCGTTGGCCAGCGCCGCCGATTTCTTGAGGATGCCGAGCGCCTTCTTCACCGCCCTGCCCCACTGAAAGCGGTCGACGCCGATCTTGAAGTTGTCGCGGGAGCGTTCCGTCTGAGCGCCCCAGTAACGATCGGAGGCGACCTGAACGGCCCCCATGCTGTCGGTCTCGGTGCGCGTCGGCGTGGCGGCGGTCATGGAGAAGGTCCGGAAGGAGATGGATGAACGGCGCACGGCTCGAGGGGCCGCGGCATGAGAAGTCATTTTTCCCGCATCGAGCCCTTGGTTTCAACCGTGGGCGGTGCTTCCCTGGAGTCGTCCAAGCCCGCCGGTCAGCGCCTGAGGATGCGGCGGGCTGGAGACGGGGGCGGGGCGGCGATCTTCGCCGGCGACGGCGGCGTCGCTTCGGGCAGTTCGCCGAGCGAGATCGCCAGCCAGCCGTCGGCGCTCACGGCCTGGAGAACCTTCATGTCGGCGAGTCGGGGATTCGTGACGAAGGCCTCCGGCAGCAACGGCAGGGGACGCTCCTTGGGGAAGATCTTCCCGAACACCGTGCGGAGCGCGATCTCGGCCCGCCCCTGGTGCCCCGGTCCGCTGAGATGGACAGACCCCTCGCGCTCGAGGAAGAGTTGTGGATCGTCGGCCTTTGGCCGGTAAGTGACGCTGGCGACGATGTCGTGCCAGCCGCGACGGCCGCTCTCGATCGCTTCGAGCGCTACGCGGATGTGAACCAGCCCATCCCGGTACTGCACCCGCAG
>CAJAYZ010000063.1 GCA_903949225.1 uncultured Planctomycetaceae bacterium | reverse complement strand
GCCCGCCATGCGCACAAGCATGCCGCGGAGCGGAGGCAATGCCGTGCCGCCATCCGCCGCTGGATCGTTGAAACGATCAGTGGGATCACCGGGGACGCCCTCAGCGAGCGAGGCGCCTGGATCCTGCTCGATCCACACCACCGCCTCGTGCGATTCGGCGACCGTCGGGCCCTGTTCGATACGCACGCCACCGGTGAGATGCCAGACGTCGTAGGAGCCCTCCGTCCACCGCGAGGCCTGTGCGGCCCGGATGGCGATTGCTTCGGAGGGATCGACGGCCGGGACCTCGATGCTCGAAGCCTCGGCGATCGCCGCGGCGAGGCCGCGTGCCGGAAGCGCGGAGAGCGCCCCCGCGGCCCCCTCCGGTTGTGCGACCGGCTGCGCGAGAACCGGCAGCGTCTGCAACGCGATGAGCAGCAGCACGATCGTCATCAACCATCGCGCGACGTCACCGCGCGCCGGCGCACGGCCACGCCGCGCGTGGCGGTGTCGGCAGTGGGACACGGGAAAGGTGACGTGGTCGCGCAAGCGATGCCCGCGGCGGGGTCGGGAAGGGAGGTCCATCAAAAACGGCGCGGTTTATAGGAGCCTGATCCGACAGGGGTCAAGGCGTTGCGCCGCCCTGGAGGCGTCCGCAAGTGCCGATGTTCGAACGGTTTACCGCCGCGGTCCCCGTCGCCACCCCAAGCCCCACGGCAGCGACGTCCCTGGTGAGCCGGGGAGGCTGCGGTAAGGGCTCTGGCGGCGGAGACGACGCGGTCTGGGATGTGACGACGGGGATGTCTGGGGGGAAGCGGAAGGTTTGCCCCACCCCTCCCGGGCAGCGCGACTAAGATGACCCGCAGGTAACCGTGTTGCCTGGGGTTCCCAGGCTGCCCGAGCATCCGTCCTCCCACCGCCCGGTCCAAGGTCGCGCAGCCGCCCGCATCCCCGTGCCGTCCGGCGATCCCCGGTTCCCCCCGTGTCGCCTCCCCGCCTCCCCGCCCCCCCACCTTCCGCCCCACATCGGCCCTCCGGGCCGGCGTGACGCCACGGAGTCGGCCCAGCGATGTCGTTTCCCGGTGATCCCCCCCGAACGGCGGCCGAGGCGTCCTCCTCGCCGTCGTCCCCTCGTCTCCCCGTCAGCCGACGCGTGGCGGTTTGGCTCATCGAACACCGGCTGGCGCTATTCCTCGTCGCCCTCGTGCTCGGCGGAGTCTCGGTGGAACGGTCGCGGCACCTCGAGTTCATCCGTTCGATCGACACGATGTTCGACCGCACCGACGCAGCGCTTCCTCCCTACCGCCGCCTCGCCCGGGCCTTCGGCTCGAGCGAAGTGGTTCTCGCCGCCTACGACGCGCCCGATCTCCTCACGCCTGCGGGAATCGCAAGGCTCCGCGACATCACCCAACAGCTCGAAGGGATCCCTGGGATTGCGTCCGCCACGAGTCTCGCCAGCACGCCGCTCGGCGCCGGGATCATCCACCTCGACACCAACCCCGCTGCCCGACGGCTCGTGTCACTCCTCGAGGGGTATGCGGTGTCGGCGGATCACCGGACCGCGGCCGTCGTCTGCGTCCTCGAAGCGGCCGGTACGACGGCCGGCGTGACCCGGGCCGACGCGATCGATGCGGTCCGGGCCGCCACCGGCAAGCTCCCCGGCGGCACGGTCGCCGGCGAGCCGGTGATGCTCCGCGACGGCTTCGCGATGCTCGAGCGCGACGGCAATCTCCTCGGCACGTCGGCCGGCATTCTCGCCGGGGTCGTCCTCCTCCTGTCGTTCCGCAGCCTCCGCTGGTTGGCCGTTCCCCTCGCCGTGGTTCTCCTCGGCCTGTGGAGCACCCGGGGCGTCCTCGCCGTGGCCGGCATGAAGCTGACGATGGTGTCGACGATGCTCTCGGCGATGATCACGGTGGTGGCCATCGCCACGGTCGTTCACGTGATCGTGGAAGTCCGTCGCCAGCGCGAGCTCGGCCTCCCCCCCCGCCAAGCGCTCGAGGAGGCGATCCACCTACTCTTCTGGCCGGTGATCGGCGCCATCGCCACCGACGTAATCGGGTTCGGTTCGCTGATCACCAGCCGGGTCGGGCCGGTGCATGACTTCGGGATCATGACCGCGGTCGGGGCGATCATGGTGCTCGTCGCGGCGGCGCTGGTCATCCCACAGCTGGCCCTCGGCGGCCGCTTCGACACCGATCCCCGCCGGGCCTGGGGCGAGGGGCTGCTCGATCTCGGCCTCGACGGCCTCGTGCGACGGATCGTCCGCCATCCTGGGAAGATCGGGGCCTGGGCGACTCTCGTCGTGGCCGCCTGCATGGCCGGGATGGGACGGCTCGAGGTCGAGACCGATTTCACCCGCAACTTCCGCCGCTCGAGCCCAATCGTCCGCTCCTACGAGATGATCGAATCAAGACTCGGCGGCGCGGGGGTGTGGGACGTGCTCGTCCCGGTGAGCGGGCCGATCGACGGGGCGACGGTGGCCCGCCTCAATCGCCTCGAGGAGCGGCTCCGACGGGAGGTGATCGCCCCCGGGGCCGACGGCATCCCCGCTCCGGCCCTGACGAAGGTCCTGAGCGTGGCCGACGTCCTCGCAGCGGTCTCCCCGGTGCCGCTCGACCAGGCCGGCGCGTCGCCGCTGGGGAACTGGGTCGTCGCCAGCGCCGTAACGCTCCTCCGGCAACAGCTCCCCCAGCTTGACCGGTCGCTCATCGGCAGCGACCCAGAGGATGGGTCGACATGGCTGCGCGTGATGCTCCGGGCGCGGGAGCGGCAGCCGGCTGCCGCGAAGCGGCAGATCGTCGAATCGGTGCGGCGGATCGTCGCCGAGGAGCTCCCCGATGGTCCGGGCGGCGGCGGGGAGGTGACGGGGTTCTTTGTCCTCCTTTCGAAGCTCGTCGACCGGATGCTCACCGATCAGTGGTCGACCTTCCTGATCGCGGCGGTGGGGATCTTCCTCCTCCTCGCCCTCTCCTTCCAGAGCCTTCTCCTGGCCACCGTGGCGCTGGTCCCCAACGCCCTGCCGATCTTCGTCGTCCTCGGGCTGATGGGCTGGTGCGGCCAGCGGATCAACATGGGAACGGCGATGATCGCCGCCGTCTCGATGGGGCTCTCGGTCGACAGTTCGATCCATTGGCTCGTCGCCTTCAAGCGGAGGCTGGCCGGGGGCCATACGCTCCCCGCGGCGCTCGATGTCGCCCACCAGACGGCCGGGAGGGCGATGGTGTTCGCGACGCTGGCGCTCGTCGTCGGATTCCTCGCCCTCACCACCAGCGGTTTCATTCCCACCGTGTCGTTCGGCGCCCTCACCTGCCTGACCCTGCTCGGCGGGCTGGCCGGCAACCTCGTCGTCCTCCCGGTGATGCTCGCCCTCCTCGAACCGTGGCTCGGCGGTGGGTGCCCCACCGGAGGAAAACCGCTACAACATTCCTCCGTTCGAGCCTGAGGGCGCCTGTCGCCCCCCGCTCCCGTTGGTCCCTCCCCTACGTCCGCCTCCCGGCCGCCCGAGGATTCCGCCATGCCCACCGAGTTCGCTGCCGACAAGTCTCACCTTGGCTTCCGTTGCGAGCCGTCGGCCCACCCCGAATCGATCCGTGCCGACGCCCTCGTGGTGTTCGTCACCGAGGGGACCATCGGCGGTGCCGCCACCGGCATCGACCGCGCCACAGGCGGCCTCCTCTCGCGCCTTGCCACCGCCGGCGAGATCACCGGCAAGCGCTACGAGTGCGTGCCGATCCTTGCCCCGGCCGGGGTCGCGGCCGGGCAGATCGTCGTCATCGGACTGGGGCCCCTGGGGCCCGACGGCAACACCGATCTGGGAACGCTCTACCGGGCCGCGGCCACCGCCACCAGGCACCTTTCGACGCGTCCGCGAGAGACGGTCGTCATCGTCGCCGATCCCGCCTGGTCGTCGCGCCATGCCGAGCAGGCCGTCGCCGGAGCGGCGATGGGCATGGTCGGTCAGGACCTCCACCGCACCGACAAGAAGCGGACCCAATTCGGGACGACGATCTGGGCCGGCGTCTCCCCAGAGGCCCTCGCCACCGGCATGGTCATCGCCGACGGCGTCAATCTGGCGCGGCGGCTGGTCAACAGCCCTCCGGACGACCTCTACCCCGAGACCTTCGCCGAAGCTGCCGCCGCGGTCGCCGGCCGGACCGGGATGGAGATCGAGATCTGGGACGAGCACCGCCTCGACCGGGAACGCTGCCGGGCGATCCTCGCCGTCGGCCGGGGGAGTTCCCGGGCGCCACGGCTTGTGAAGCTCACTTACCGTGGCCCCGGCGTGCCGGCCGGCCCCCCGCAGGTGGCCCTCGTCGGCAAGGGGGTGACCTTTGATTCCGGCGGACTGTCGCTGAAAACCCCGGACGGGATGTTGACGATGAAGTGCGACATGGCAGGCGCCGCGGCGATGGTTGCTGCTGCCGCCACGATCGCGGCGCTGCGACTCCCGGTCAACCTCGTCGCGGTCTGCGGCTTGGCGGAGAACATGACCGGACCGGCAGCCTACAAGCTCGGCGACGTGATCACCGCCCGCAGCGGCACGACGATCGAGATTCACAACACCGATGCCGAGGGGCGGGTGGTGCTTGCCGATGTCCTCGACGTCGTCCGCGAGATGGCTCCCCAGAAGATCATCGACGCCGCCACCCTGACGGGGGCCTGCATGGTGGCGCTTGGCCATGACGTCGCCGGCCTGTTCACCAACGACCAAGCCTGGTGCGACCAGATCGCCACCGCGGCGCGGGCCGTCGGTGAGCCGGTGTGGCAATTGCCGATGTACCCCGAATTCGACGAGCAGATCCGCGGCGAGGTGGCCGACATCAAGAATGTCGGCGACGGACGGTGGGGGGGCGCGATCACCGCCGCGAAGTTTCTCGAGCGGTTCGTCGGCGGGATTCCCTGGACACACGTCGACATCGCCGGCCCGGCGTTCGCCGAGAAGCCCAGGCCATGGATCGATGGTGGGGGCACCGGCGTGCTCGTGCGGACGCTCGTCGAACTGGCACAGAACCGCAGCCTCTGACCGGCGGCGGGCACTGATCAGTCGCCGCCGAGAACCCGCGCTACCTCGGCGCGTGTCACCGGTGCGATCACGCCCCGCTCGGTGATGATCCCCCGAATCAGCCGCGCCGGCGTGACGTCGAAGGCGGGATTGAAGGCCTCGGCCTCCGGCGGCGCGATCGCCCTCCCCCACGGGCTCGTAACCTCCGCGGCCCCACGGTGCTCGATCGGGATCTCCGTGCCATCGACGATCGAGAGATCAAACGTGCTCGACGGCGCGGCGACATAGAACGGCACGCCGTGGGCCGCCGCGAGCACCGCCAAGCCGTACGTCCCGATCTTGTTGGCCGTGTCGCCACCGGCGGTGATCCGGTCGGCACCGACGATGCAGCAGCCGATCCGCCCCGTGGCGAGAAGGTGCGCCGCGGCGGAATCGCACAGCACCGTCACCGGGATGCCTCGCTGAACGAGCTCCCAGGCCGTCAGCCGCGCCCCCTGAAACAACGGCCTGGTTTCGTCGGCCCAGACGCGGAACCGGCGGCCATCCGCCCAGGCCGTTGTGACCACCGCCAGCGCCGTTCCGTCCCCTCCCGTGGCGAGCGCTCCGGTGTTGCAGTGGGTGAGAACATCCCCCTCCGGCAAGAGGTCGGCTCCGTAGCGCCCGATCGCGGTGCACAGCCGCCGATCCTCGTCATGAATCTCCCGCGCCGCCCGGAGGAGCGCAGCGTCCAGATCGGTCGCCGGCAGCGGCGCTTCACCAAACGCGGCCGACAGCCCGACCTCACGGAGGACCCGCTCCACCGCCCAGCGCAGATTGACAGCTGTGGGCCGGGCGGCGGCGATCTCCTCCGCGGCCGCCAAGAGGTGCGTGAGAGCCTCCCGGGGAGCCAGATTCCGCTGTCGGGCCTCGGCGGCGGCGATGACCACGCCATATCCGCCGGCGACGCCGATGGCCGGCGCCCCGCGCACCCGGAGGCTACGGATCGCCTCGATCACCGTCGGCACATCGCGGCACTCCACCCAGGCGATCTCCCCGGGGAGTCGCGTCTGATCGAGGAGCTCCAAGTGGCCGTCAGGCCCCCCCACCCAGCGCACCGACACCGGCGCCGTTCCCTGTTGTGGACTCATCGCTTTCTCCGTGGCTGGATGTGGACCGTTGGCCGAATCTGGAGATGCTCAGCCGTCGAACCGCGGCTCGGCGCAGGGAAGGCCAAACGCGGCTGCGACCGCCGGCTGCACGAGCTCTCCCCGCCAGACGTTGACGGCGGATCGGATCGCGGCGCTCCGCCGTGCCGCCCCGCCAACGCCATCCCGGGCCAGCTCGAGGACATAGGGCAGCGTGGCGTTGCACAACGCGTAGGTGCTTGTCCGCCCCACGGCGCCCGGCATGTTCGTGACGCAGTAATGGACGACGTCGTCGACGACATACGTCGGCTCGGCGTGCGTCGTCGGTCGGCTCGTCGCCACGCACCCTCCCTGATCGATGGCCACGTCGATGATCACTGCCCCCGGCTTCATGAGCTTGAGATCGTCGCGCTCGACCAGATGCGGTGCTCTGGCTCCGGGGATCAGCACGCTGCCGATGACGAGGTCGGCCCGGCGGAGCTGTTCGCGGATTGTGTGACGATCGGAGAAGAGGACGTCGACGTTGGGCGCACAGACGTCGTCGAGATACCGGAGCCGTTCGAGATTCGTGTCGAGAAGGCCGACGTTGGCGCCGAAGCCGGCCGCCACCTTGGCGGCATTCGCCCCGACGGTGCCCGCTCCGAGCACCGTGACGTGCGCCGGCGCCACCCCAGGCACCCCGCCCAAGAGGATGCCCCGCCCCATCTGCGGCTTCTCGAGATACTTTGCCCCCTCCTGGATGCTCATCCGCCCCGCCACTTCGCTCATCGGCACGAGCAGCGGGAGCCGGCCGCGGTCATCGCGGAGCGTTTCGTAGGCCACCGCCGTGGCGCCGGTCGCCAGGAAGCCCTCCGTCAGCCCCCGATCGGCGGCGAAGTGGAAGTAGGTGAACAGCACCTGCCCGCGGCGCAGCAGACTCAATTCGGGCCTCTGTGGCTCCTTCACCTTGACGATCAGCTCGGCCGAGGCAAACACCTCGGCGGCCGTGTCGACGAGCCTCGCCCCGCACGCTTCATAGGCCTCGTCGGGGAGCCCCGACCCGGCACCCGCGGTGCGCTCGACGATC